>CAZBBU010000116.1:0-5563 GCA_964489965.1 uncultured bacterium | reverse complement strand
ATCGAAGCCGTCCCTGCCCATCAGTGCGTAGGTGTACACCTTGCCCAGTTCCACGCCTGGCTGGTCATACGTGTTGATGCCGGTGAGCTCTCCCATCACCGCGGTCTGCCACATGAGGAACTGCAGCAGCAGGCCCAGGTTGCGCGCGTCCAGCCCTGGAATGCTCAGCGTGTAGTTCGGCTTGCCGTGCTTGAGCAGCGCGTGTGCCGTGGCCGCCTGCTCGGCACCCAGCAGCTGGTCGAAACGCCTGCCGGCCAGGTAGTCCAGTTCCGCGATCGCCGGTTCAGGCGCGGGGATCACCAACCGCGCATCAGGCTCTTCCACCCTGACGAACGCCACCAGTTTGTTGTCGGGGCCCTCGTTGAACAGCTGGACCTGGGAGTGCTGGTCGGTGGCGCCGATGGCGCCGAGCGGCGTGGAGCCCTCGTTCACCCTGCTGCCGTGACGGTCAACCGCCTTGCCGAGGGATTCCGCCCACAGCTGCACGAACCAGTCAGTCAGGTAGCGCAGCCGGCTTGAGTATGGCATCAGCACGCTGATCGTGCGACCGCGCCGGTATGACAGGTACTGGATGAGTGCCGCCTGGAGAACGGGGTTCTCGGCATACGGCTGCTGCACCAGGCCGTTCGCGTCAGCCGCACCGGCCAGAAGCTCGTCAACATCGATGCCCGCAAGGGCGATCGGCAGCAATCCCACAGCGGACAGCACGCTGAACCGGCCGCCGACGCTGGGGGGTACGCTGAGCAGGCGGTAGCCCCTCTGTTCAGCCAGCGGCCTGAGGATCCCTGACTCCGGATCGGTGGTTGCCACGACGTGGCCGGCGTAACCTTCCCCGAGCCGGGCTTGCAGCCAGCTCCTGAACAGCATGTATGCGGCCATGGTTTCTGCCGTCGTGCCGCTCTTGGAGATGACGTTCACCACGGTGCTGGCCGGGTCAAGCACATCCAGCAGTCCCCTGACCTGGTCAGAGTCAACGTTGTCCACGAAGTGAACCCTCAGGCCAGTGCCGTCCTTCTGCAGCAGTCTGTAAGGGTGCTGCAGGGCGCTGGTGACCGCGAGCGCCCCGAGGCTTGAACCGCCTATTCCCAGAACCACCAGATCGGACAGTCCGGCGGGGAGTGATGCGGCGATCTCCTTTACCGAGGCCACGAGTTCCCTGTCCTCGGGCAGCTTCAGCCAGCCGAGCATGGCGGCCGGGTCAGCCGAACGCTGCAGCAGTTCCGTGACCAGCGCTTCCAGCCTGGGGCCCCAGGCGCCGGCCTCGCGGGCCAGGTCGATTCCCCTCAGACCGAGTACGGAGCTGTCAGTATTGGTGAAGTCAGCTGTGAGCATGGGTCACTCTACAGCAGGTGGGCGGAAGCTCAGACTTCCATGTCGTGCGAACGGTGCACGGAATCAACCAGGAGGAAGGCGTGGAGGGGCGGCAGCGCCTCGAACTGAACGTGGCTGCCTACCTGTACATCATCGCCCGGTTCCTCCAGGAAGCCGGCGACCAGCCTGAAACCGACATCTACCACCAGGAAGCCGGGTTCGCGCCTCGTAACGCGGCCCTGGAACCTTGCGCGGCTGATTCCTGTGACTTCCGTCTGGCAGGCGCCCTCCGGGCCCTGTTCCACTGCCTGAGCGAAGGCGTGAATGATCGCCCTGCCCGGTCCCACCTGCGGCAGGTACGGTCCTGTGCGTTCCAGCGCCTGCAGGATGACGCCGCCGGCTTCAAGCTCCAGCATCGGATCGTTCTCAACCCTGGGGAAGATGCGCACGTCAGCCGCCTCGCTGCGCCAGCGGGCGGTGAAGTTCTCTGTGGACTCCTCGAACACGCGCTTCATTGTAAGCCGGCGACACCGCGCAACGGGTCACATGCTAAAGTGCGGGATGTGAGTTCAGCACGACACATGCGCCACCATATGCACTCCGCCGGGCAGGACCCAGCGGAGTTTCTTGTTGATGGACCAGCCAGCGCGGGAGGACAGACTTATGAGTGACCAGATGAAGGAGCTTGCCGACGTCCAGTCACGAGACCTCGAGATTGACAGTCTTCATGAGGAACGTGGCCACACTCCACAGGATCTGACCGACGCGGTTAACAGGCTGGAGCAGCTTCAGTCTCTGCTCGAGGCCAAACGCAGGGAGCAGGAGCAGCGTAACTCCGAGGTGCGTGCTGCCGAGCTGGAGCTGGGTTCGATGGTTGAGCGGCGCAAAGCTGCCGCCAATTCGGCACTGACCGCCGCCACACCCAAGGAAGCATCACAGTTCCAGAATCAGGAGCTGATGTTCGCCACCCGGGTGCAGGAGGTTGAGGAAGACCTGATGCCGCTGCTCGAGGATGCCGAGCGCCTGCAGGCCGAGGTCAGCGAGCTGACCGGTCAGGTCGAGGAGCTGGCTCCGAAGGTTGAGGAGCTCAAGCAGGTGGAGGCAGACCGGGTGCAGGCCGTTGACGAACGCATCGAAAGCCTGGTCAGTGAGCGTGCGGGCATGATCGGTGGCATCGATGACAGTCTGCTTGCCACCTACGAACAGGTCCGCAAGGCACGCAAGGGCGTGGGACTGGCCGAAGTGGTCGGTGGCAGCCGCTGCTCAGGCTGCAACGTGCATCTGCCCATCCATGTGGTGCAGAAGGTGCGCAAGGACAGCGCTGTGGTGCGCTGCCCCAGCTGCGGCAGGATCCTTTATTACCCCGCCTGAGGCGGCGGCTGAGTCAATAAGGTCAGTTGAGGTAGCCGATCGGATCGACGGCCGTGCCTGATTCGTGCAGTTCGAAGTGCAGGTGAGGCCCGGTGGATATGCCGGTGGAACCGACCAGACCGATGGCGTCACCCTGTGACACGTAGTCGCCCTCACTGACGAGCAGCGTGCTGAAGTGCCCGTACCAGGTCTCGTCACCACCGGAGTGGCGGATGCGGATCAGGTAGCCGTAGCCGCTCGTGGACCAACCGGAAAACACGACCGTGCCGCTGCGTGCGGCTGACACACGCGTGCCGGTAGGTGCGGCCACATCTATGCCCCGGTGGAAACTGCTCGTGCCCATGCCCAGATTGCGCCTGCCGAAATAGGAAGTTATCCGGCCGTGCAGCGGCCAGACGTAGCGCAGTTCTTCCTCGCGGACGCGGGCGAGCCGCTCCAGGGCGGCCGCAGGTTCGACACCGGGCAGGAACAGCAGCATTCCGGGCTGGAGTTCCAGCAGGCTGCGGATGTCATTCGCCCTCGCGACCTCCAGGGGGCTGACACCGTAGGTGGCCAGAAGCTGCGGCAGGTCATCGATCTGACCGAGTGTCACCAGCAGGCCTTCTTCGGGTGGGATCAGCAGTTCGACGCCAGTGGGCAGGCGGTCGAGCGAGGAGATGTCCGGGTTGGCGCCTACGAGCGCGGTTAGTGAGACGCCGTAGCGTTCCGCTATCTCAGAAAGGCTTTCGCCCGGCTGCAGCTGGTGTTCACGGAAGCTGGCCGGTATCCTCGGCGCCACTTCAGCTGCACCGCCCGTAGCACGTACGTATGGCACCTTGAGAAGGTCACCGGGGTGGATGAGTGCGTCTTCCAGACCGTTGAAGGCCAGGATCACGTCACTGGCCACGTTATAGGTCGCGGCGATGCTGCCGACCGTATCACCCGGCTGTACGCGCCTCAGGGCGTAGCCTTCAGCCAGGACGGGGGTGCAAAGTAGCAGGCATGCAGCAGCGCGGAGCCATCTGCCGGGGGGAATCATTCTGTTGCTTACTCCTGTGGGATCCGCCTGGGTTTTGCCCCCGGCTGTCCTTAGACAGCAGGCGATACGGATCCTGCAAGACTGTTCGGCGCGTGAAGACCGAACATGACCGTTAAACTACCACTGCTTACCGTGAGAATGAAGTTGTGTCCTTCTCATTCAGGTCTGTCGCCGGACACGTTGGCCTGCAGCCAGGCCACCACGTCCTGGATGGTGGTCCCCGGCGTGAAGACACGACCCACTCCCATCTCGGTCAGCGCGGGCAGATCCTGGTCCGGTATTATGCCGCCGCCGAAGAGCAGGATCTCTTCCGCGCCCCGCTCCTTCAGGCCCTGTGCGACCTCGCGGAAGTAGCGCATGTGAGCGCCTGAGAGGACGGACAGGCCTATGGCATCCACGTCTTCCTGCACCGCGGCGTTCACGATCATCGGTGCGGTCTGGCGCAAGCCGGAGTAGATGACCTCCATGCCGGCGTCACGCAGGCCGCGAGCGATCACTTTGGCACCGCGGTCATGCCCGTCCAGGCCGGGTTTGGCGATCAGCACCCTGATGATGCTCATATGAGCACCGGCTCCTCATAGACTCCGTACACTTCACGGAGTACGTCCATCTGCTCACCGAGTGTGGCGTAGGCATGCGCTGCCTCCATGAAGGCCGGCATGGTGTTGGCGCCGTTCTTCGCAGCGGTGCGCAGCGCCTGCAGCGCAGCTTCCACCGCCTGCGGGTCACGTTCATTGCGCACCCGCGCCAGCCGCTCGGCCTGGGCCTTCTCGACTGCGGGATCCACCAGCTGGACAGGTACTTCCGGGAAGTCACTCACGAAGGCGTTCACCCCGACCACGATGCGTTCCGCCGTGTCGATCTCCTGCTGCTGGCGGTAGCTGGCATCGCCGATCTCGCTGGCGAAGAAGCCGGCATCGATGGCCGCCTCCACCCCGCCGAGAGCATCGATGCGCTCAAAGTACTTAAGGCACTCGCGTTCCATCCGCCCGGTGAGATCCTCCACGAAGTAAGAGCCGGCCAGCGGGTCCACGGTGCTGGCAACGCCCGTCTCATAGGCGATCACCTGCTGGGTCCGCAGGGCCAGCAGTGCCGACTCCTCCGTGGGCAGGGCCAGCGCCTCGTCATAGGCGTCCGTGTGCAGGCTGTTGGTACCGCCCAGCACTCCACCGAGTGCCTGGATTGCCACGCGCGACAGGTTCAGCAGCGGCTGCTGGGCGGTCAGTGACACTCCGGCGGTCTGCACGTGCGTACGCATCATCCAGGAGCGGGGATCCTTGGCGCCGTACACCTCGCGCATCTGGCGGGCCCAGATCCTGCGCGCCGCGCGCAGTTTGGCGATCTCCTCGAAGAAGTCGTTGTGTGCGTTGAAGAAGAAACTGATGCGCGGCGCGAACTCGTCGATATCCAGGCCGCGTTCGAGCGACTTGCGCACGTAATGTAGGCCGTCCGCCAGGGTGAACGCCAGCTCCTGTACGGCGGTGGAACCGGCCTCACGGATGTGGTAGCCGGACACGGAGATGAAGTTCCATCTGGGTACGTTGCGCGGTCCCCACTCGAAGGTGTCGATCACCAGCTTCACGCACACGCAGCCTGCCAGTTGATCTGACAGATGGCCGTTGTAGCCTCCACCACCGGCAGTCCGTCGATCACGCCTGACGTGACGTTCGACGGGCTGACCGGCACCGTCTACGAGTGGTCCGGTGCCGGGTCGATCACGTTCAGCACGGGCGGGGATGTCTATTATCTCGTTGAGGCTGGCGGCGGCGCAGGCGGGAAAGGGTCCGGTGGAGACGGCGCAGGCGGCGGCGGCGCAGGCGGCTTGCTCGGCGGGCTGACCAGCAGCACATTTCTGGCCACGGT
>CAZBBU010000115.1:0-5565 GCA_964489965.1 uncultured bacterium | reverse complement strand
AGGTCGTTGCCCACCTCCGCCTCCGCCTCCACGACCTTGCCGCTGCTGAAGCGCAAACGGATGTTGCGGACTTCCACGCCCGAGACACTGCTGGGAACGTCGAATGTGATCACGCCCTCGGCACTGTCCTCAACGGGTCCCGTGAACACCTCACCACAGGGCATGTTGCGCTTGCCGGCGCTGCTGACCCAGGTGCGCCCCCTGACCGACAGGGTCAGATCAGTGCCATCAGCAACAATCCGCACCTGATCCGCCTGGCTGAGCCGGTCCACCAGGCGCTGCTGCTCATCGAACTGACGCCGCCAGGCTGCAGCCGGATCGTCCTCGAACAGGAACATCGCCTCGAAAGCGAAGCGCTCGAACTCCTCGGTGCTCATGCCGGCATCCTGGGCGCCCGCGGCGTTGGGGAAGATGGTGCCGAGCCAGCGCGTCTCGTTGACCCGGATGTTCTGCACGGCCCGCTGTCGCTTCATGAGTCTGCCCAGCCGGACCTTGTCTGCGTTCTGCAGCTGCCGGGCGTTCTCTGGTGCGCTGACGCGGATCCAGGCATCAATCTGCCTGATTTCATTCAGGGCGAATGCAGGTTCGGTGTCCAGAAACTCGTCTGAGGCCAGCTCCAGCATGTCCGAGACCTGTTCGGGGTAGGAGACCCGCAGCAGAGGCTCCGCCCCGGCCCTGAGCACTTCGCGGTAGAGTGCGCGACCGAGTTCAAGCGCTCCGGAATCGATGTTTATCAGTACTTTGTCGCCATCTCTGACTTCGGTCGAGTAACCGGTCAGGAGCCTGGCGAATTTCTCCAGCATGGGATTGAGCATTGCCCATGTTACCGCCCGCCAGGCGATTCCGCTGCCGCCCGCCCCGACCGGCTGATGCGGCCGCCATAGGCGTCCAGGTGATCCGGCAGCTCCTGCGGATCCACGAGCTCGCCGGTCTGCACGTCCACGGTCAGGTAGGACACGCCATCCGGCAGCAGGTCCGCCACGGTCACAGTGGATCTGACGGGTGCCTGGCCGGCTATCAGCCTGCGTCCGCCGATGCCGCCACTCATCAGCAGCTCCAGACCCGCGTGACTGCCCGGGTACCAGGCGCCCTGATGGCCACTCACGTAGGTGTCCAGACCGGCACCCGCCAGCTGCAGTGCCAGTTCCGCGCCGCCGCCAAGCACCTCGCCGGCCGTGGCGCGGCCTTCACTTATGCCGAACAGGGGCAGGTGGCCCACCAGCCAGCGCCTGCTGGCCCTCGCCGCCTCGGGTGAGGCGAGCTGCTGCAGCAGCCACGACAGCTGCTCCTGGCTGATCTGGCTGCTGGACGCGTCCCACACAATCACGAACAGATCACCGATGCCGAACGACCAGTTGAAGGGATAACCATCCAGCGAAGCCGGAACCAGCCCGCTGCTCCTGTTGCCGAGCCAGTACTCCTGCGCCGCCGAGCGTTCGCGCGCGTAGCTGTACCCGCCGTCATGCCGGAGGCTTGATGCGTCGTGGTTGCCGAGCGCCGCGGCGTAAGGAATTTCGGCCAGTCGCAGCGGTTGCGCCACCTGGGTATCGAACGCCTGCCACATCTCGGCGAAGCGGCCGTCCGGCAGGCGGGAATCCTGGCCGGCCACCAGGTCACCGGGCAGCAGCACCAGATCCGGCTGCCAGCCAGGCAGTGACCGCATGACGCGCTGCACGTCCCCGCCGTAACCGACACTGCCGTACGGGCCGTTGAAGTCGCCGAACACCACGACCCGGAACGCCTCGCCTTTACCAGGCAGCAGCAGGTCCTGGCCCAGAGCCGGGCTCAGCAGCATCAACACGGTGAGCAGGATAATGGGCCGCATCCTGCAGGCAGCCTACCAGCGCGGTACAGTTGGCGCGTGCAGGGAGAGAGAATCCAGAAACTGCTGGCCAGCGCCGGCATCGCCAGCAGACGCAAGGCCGAAGACCTGATCAGGAGCGGGCGGGTGACGCTGAACGGCCAGCGCGCCGAGCTGGGACAGCGGGCCCGGGCGGAGGACGACCTGAGGGTGGACGGCAAGCCCGTCAGGCAGGTCCGGTCAAACGTCACCTACCTGCTGTACAAGCCCGCCGGAGTCCTGTCCAGCGTAGGCGATGACCGGGGCCGCGCCACCGTCATGGACCTGGTTCCCGCCGCCGATGGCCTCCACCCTGTGGGCCGGCTGGACCTGGAGTCCGAAGGTCTGCTGCTGCTGACCAACGACGGTGAACTGACCTTGCGCCTGACCCACCCGCGCTACATGAAGGACAAGGAGTACCGCGTCTGGTGCCGCGAGGGCGCGCTTGCGCCGGAGGCACTGAAGCGGCTGACCGAAGGTGTTGAACTCGAGGACGGAGTCGCCAGGGCCGTCAGTGCCGCCAGGGCTCCGGGCGGCGCACGACTGGTGCTCAAGGAAGGCCGCAAGCGCCAGGTGCGGCGCATGCTCGCCGCGGTCGGTTACGAGGTCGAGCGGCTGCTCAGGCTGCGGGTGGCCGACCTGCGCCTTGGTGACCTGCAGGCCGGTCAGTGGCGCAAACTCAGCGGCGAGGAAGTGGACAGGCTGAAGCGTCAGGTCAGGGCCGGCTAGACTGGCCGGCAGGGGCAGCGAGCCCGGGAGAGTGGATGAATGAGTGATTCGATATTCGTGGATGGTGGCGGCGAGGTCCGCCTGGGTGCCGCTGAGATCGCCAGCCGGGTCCAGGAACTGGGCCGGGAGATCGCAGCTGACTACGCAGGCAAAGAGCTGCACCTGATATGCGTGCTCAACGGGGCCTTCATCTTCATGGCCGACCTGGTGCGCCAGATCGACTTGCCGCTGACCATGGATTTCCTGGCCGTATCCAGTTACGGCGAGGGCACCAGCAGCAGTGGCGAGGTGCGTCTGGTCAAGGACCTGTCGCACAGCCTGAACGGGCGCCACGTGCTGCTGGTCGAGGACATCGTGGATACAGGCCTGACGATGCGTTACCTGCTCAACTACCTAGAGGGACACGGCCCGGAGTCGGTGAAGGTGGCCTCGCTGCTTTCCAAGCCCGCGCGCCGCCAGGTGGAGGTGCCTGTGCATTACCTGGGCTTCGAGATCGATGACGCCTACATCTACGGCTACGGCCTCGACGTGGCGCACCGCTACCGCAACATTCCCTTCATCACCAGCCAGCCGTGAAGCTGCTGCGGCTGCTGTTCGTTCTGCTGGCGGCGTCAGTCGCTGCGGCCCAGGAACAGCCGCTGCTGCAGGTCAGTTATCCGGATTCGGTGACGGCCGGTGACCCGATAGGGGTCGAGGTGCTCAGCTGGCTGCCCGGCGCCGTGAGTGCCGACCTGAACGGCGAGCCGCTGACGCTGCATCAGCTCGGGGGCAGGCTGGCGGGCTTCAGCCTGGTGCCGCTGGGCAGTGAGGCCGGCAGCTGGCCGCTGCACGTGAGCGCCGCGGCAGAGGACGGCACCATCCACGAGTTCTTCGCCCACATCACTGTGCACGCCGACCCCAGGCCGGTGGAGGAGCTGAGCATTCCCGCCTCGGTACTGAGCCTGTCGACTGACAGCGCGCGCCAGGTCGAGGCGGACATGGTGGCAAGGATCTGGTCCAGACCGCTGGCCGAACCGCAGTGGGAGGAGGAGTTCCTGCTGCCGGTGGAGGGCAGTTCGCCCACCAGCGTCTACGGCGATCCCCGCCGTTACGCGCCCGGTGGCCGCGTGTCGTTCCACGAAGGCACCGACATGGCAGTACCACTGGGCACAACGGTGCGGGCGACGAACACCGGACTCGTGGTAGTGGCTGCCGAGTTCCCCACCTACCCGATCAAGGGCGGCCTTGTGATCATCGATCACGGCGCCGGCCTCATGAGCTATTACCTGCACCTGTCGCGGGTGCTGGTCGAGGAAGGACAGACCGTGGACCGCGGTGCAGCCATCGGCGAGGTCGGCAGCACCGGCCTGTCCACCGGTCCGCACCTGCACTGGGAGATGCGTCTCAACAACCGCGGCACCAACCCGCTCAGCTGGCTGCAGAGAGTCGTCCCCTACTGAGTTAAGATTGCCGGATGCAGCACAGTTCCCAGCAGCAAGCTTCAACTGGCCGCCCCAGAGTCTTCTCAGGCGTCCAGCCCACCGGCAGTCTCCACCTAGGCAACTACTTAGGGGCACTGCGCCAGTGGGTTGAGCATCAGGATGAACGTGAGAACATCTTCTGCATCGTCGACCTGCACGCCCTGACCATTCCCGAGGACGTGAATCCCGCCGAGCTGCGTGAGCGTTCACGGGCACTCGCTGCCGTCTACCTGGCCGCCGGGATCGACCCGGAGAAGAGCGTCATCTTCGTGCAGTCACACGTGCCTGAGCACAGTGAGCTGGCCTGGCTGCTCAACTGCGTGACCCCGCTTGGCTGGCTCTACCGCATGACCCAGTTCAAGTCCAAGAGTGAAAGCCGCGATTCCGTGGGCGCCGGCCTGCTTAACTACCCGGTGCTGATGGCAGCTGACATCCTGGCGTACGACACTGATGTGGTACCGGTAGGTGAGGACCAGGTCCAACACATCGAACTCACCCGGGACCTGGCCATCCGCTTCAACAACCTGTTCGGCGAGACCTTCGTCATTCCCCGCAGCGAGATTCCCAGGGCGGGCGCCAGGGTCATGGGCCTGGACGACCCGGAAGCCAAGATGAGCAAGTCCCTGGCGCACCGCCCCGGGCATGCCCTCGAGCTCCTGGCCAGCGACAAGCAGCTCAGGAAGGCCGTCATGTCAGCCGTGACCGACTCCGGTCGCGAGCTCCGGTACGAACATGCCTCGCGCGGCGTCCGCAACCTGCTGGACCTTTACACCATCCTGCGCAACCTTTCCATGGAAGAGGCGGAGCAGGAGTTCGAGGGGGAAGGCTACGGCACCCTCAAGAAGGCTGTGGCTGGCGCGGTCATCGACACGGTCGCGCCGTTGCGTGACGAGGCGCAGCGGCTCATGCAGGACACGGGCGCCCTGGACGAGCTTCTGGCGCATGGTGCGCAGCGGGCACGTGGCATCGCCGGTCCCGTGCTGGACCGGGTACGCTCAGCCATGGGAGTGGGTTGACGGTCAGGCAGCGACTTCTGTTCATCTTCCTGGACGGTGTCGGACTGGGAGCCGCCCGTAAAGAGGTCAACCCCTTCGCCCTTGCAGACACCCCGGGACTGGATGCGCTGCTGGGACAGCAGCTCACCGAACAGCTGTCCCACCTGGACCAGTCCGGTCTCGTGTTCCGTGCGCTCGACGCCACCCTGGGCGTGGAAGGCTTGCCCCAGTCAGCCACCGGCCAGACCAGCCTGCTAACGGGCCGGAACGCCTCGCAGGCCATGGGCGGTCACTACGGACCGTGGCCCGGCCCCACACTGCGGCGCCTGCTGGACCAGGGCAACCTGTTCAGCCGGGCGGTTGCCGCCGGTCGCAGCGCCACCATCGCCAACTTCTACCCGCCGGGTTACTTCCGCGCACTTGAGGCTGGCCGCAACAGAACCAACGCGCCAGTGCACGCTGCCCTGGGTGCCAGCCTTCGACTCCGCGACCTGGCGGATTTCGAGCGCAGCCAGGCGATCAGTGCCGATCTCAGCGGGGA
>CAZBBU010000114.1:0-5592 GCA_964489965.1 uncultured bacterium | reverse complement strand
CCTGCCCGCCCGCATCTGCTGGCTGGGTTACCGCGAACGTGACCGCGCCGGCCTTCTCTTCAACCGTATGGTCCGGGACGGCCGCCTCAAAGCCCCGGTGGTGATAGGCCGCGACCACCTGGACGCAGGTTCCGTTGCCAGCCCCTACCGGGAAACCGAGGCGATGCTTGACGGTTCAGATGCAGTGTCTGACTGGCCACTGCTCAACTTCGCGGTCGGGGTGGCTAGCGGCGCCGGCTGGATGAGCCTGCATCATGGCGGCGGGGTGGGCATGGGTTACAGCCAGCACTCCGGCCTGGTGATAGTCGCCGACGGCAGTAACGAGGCGGAGCAACGCCTGCAACTGGCGCTGATAAACGATCCGGCCATGGGCGTGATCCGTCACGCTGACGCCGGTTACCAGCTGGCGCAGGAAGTGGCCCGGGAACGCGGCCTGGACTGGCTGGGACGATGAGCCACCTGCCGTACGGTGGCCTGGTCACTTTTGCGCGGTCCGAACCGGCCGATCTTCAGGCTGCCTGGCAGGCCGACGTGGGTGTGCTGGGCGTCCCCTTTGACCTGGCACTCGGCTTCAGGCCCGGAGCCCGCTTCGCGCCCAGGGCGATCCGCGAGGCGTCACTGCGCTACGCCTTGCCGGAGGAAGGCTTCTATGACCTGCGCAGCGGCCGCATGCGCCTGGCCGGCTGCAACGTCCGTGACGCCGGTGACGTGGAACTGCCCACGTTGGAACCGGAGCTGGCCCGTGCACGCATCGAGTCCGCCGCGCGTCAACTCAGGGGCAACTGCAGGCTGCCGCTGTTTCTGGGAGGTGACCACAGCGTGAGCTACCCGATTCTGCGGGCTTTCGATGACGTGCCTGACCTGCACGTGGTTCAGCTGGACGCACACCTGGACTTCACCGATGAGCGCAACGACACCCGCTACAGCAACTCCAGTCCGTTCCGACGGGCGGTGGAAGCACTGCCGAACCTGGTGCATGTGACTACCGTAGGCATGCGAGGTCTGCGCTCTGATCCCGAAGCGGTCAGTGCTGCGCGAAATCGCGGTCATACACTCGTTCCGATGTGGGAGTTGTCCGGCCTGCCTGACCTCCTTCCTGAAAATCGCAACGTTTACCTGTCAATCGACGTGGACGCCCTTGACCCCTCCATCATGGCCGCGACCAGCAGCCCCGAGGTCAGCGGGTTGTCTTATGACCAGGCGATCCAGGCGATCACCCAGACCGTGGCGCGCAACCGCATGGTCGGGATCGATCTTGTGGAACTGGCACCGCAACTCGACGCAACCGGCAACAGCAGCCTGCTCGCGGCCCGCCTGCTGATTGAAACGCTGGCGGAGTACTTCGGATGAGCAAGCTGTTCACAGGAATAAGCCAATTGGCCAGCCCGACGCGGCCAGGGCCGCTGCGTGGCGCGGGGCAGAGCCGGCTGGAGGTCGTGAACGACGCCGCGTTGATAGTGAACGACGGCCGCATCGTCTGGACGGGCAGCCGTGATGACGTGGGGCCGTTCAGCGCCGAACGCATCGATCTTGGTGGCCGCGCAGTCGTACCGGGGCTCACGGACCCGCACACGCACGCCGTCTGGGCTGGTGACAGGCTGGCGGACTTCGAAGCCAGGGCCGCCGGCCGGGACTACCAGGAGATCCTGAGGCGAGGCGGCGGAATACGCTCAACCATCCGGGACACTGCGGCGGCCACAGTGGGGGAACTCATCAGCCTGGCAGAACCACGCATCCAGGCGCTGCTGAACAGCGGCGCCACGGTCATCGAAGTGAAAAGCGGCTACGGATACAGCCCGGAAGCGGAAGTACGAATGCTTGAGGCAGTGCGGGGGCTGCAGCAGCGCACGCCCGCGCGGCTGGTGCCGACACTTCTGATTCACGTGCCCCCGGAAGACCCGGCCGCCCGGGGTGCGTACGTTGAGATGGTCGTGACCGAGCTGATCCCGGAGGTGGCGCGCCGTGGCCTTGCCCACGCGCTGGACGTGTTCACCGAGACGGAGTCCTTCAACCTGGCTGAAACGGAACGGTTACTGAGTGCAGCCGCGGACCACGACCTGAAGTTCAAGCTGCACGCAGACCAGTTCAACGCCATCGGTGGAACTGAACTCGCTGTGGAACTGGGCGCACTGTCCGTCGACCACCTGGAGGCCGCCGGCCCGGCCCAGGTGCAGGCGCTGGCACACGGCAACACCGTCGCCACGCTGCTGCCGGGAGTGAGCCTGCATCTCGGACTGCCTGGCGCACCAGGCAGGGCGCTTGTTGACGCCGGGGTGCCAGTGGCGCTGGCCACAGACCTGAATCCGGGCTCCAGCCCGTTGCCGTCGGTGTCGCTGGTGCAGGCGCTGGCCGTCCGGCTCTGCGGTCTCAGCCCGTCGGAAGCGCTGGTTGCAGGTACGGTCAACGCGGCCGCTGCCCTGGATCTGGGCGAACAGGGCCGACTGGAGGCCGGTTGCCCGGCAGACTTCCTGGTGCTGAACGGTCAGGACTGGAGGCAGCTCAGCTATGACCTGTCCGGCCGGGCGGTTGCGCAGACGTGGATAGCGGGCAACAGAGTGGACTCCAGAGCATGATCACGCTGAACGGACAGTTGACTCTGGGGGACTTCGACGCAGTGGTGCGAGGCGGGCAGCACGCGGAGCTCGGCAGTGAGGCGCTCGCAAAGGTGCAGGCAAGCCGCGCCTTCGTGGAGCAACTGGTGCAGGACGGCGAGGCTGTATACGGAGTCAACACCGGCTTCGGCAAGTTCCAGAACGTCCGCATCGCCAGCGACCAGCTTCTGGAACTGCAGCGCAACCTGATACTGTCACACGCCATCGGTGTGGGCGCACCATTCGACAGGGAAGTGGTGCGGGGCATGCTGCTGTTGCGGGCGGCCTCGCTGGCGCACGGTCACTCGGGCGTCAGGCCTGAAGTCATCGAACTGCTTCTCGCCTTCCTCAGGCACGGCGTGCACCCGGTCATTCCAAGTCAGGGTTCGGTCGGAGCCAGTGGCGACCTGGCGCCGCTCGCCCACCTGGCACTGGCACTCATCGGCGAGGGCGAAGTCGAGTTCAAGGGCCGGACCGAGCCGAGCAGCGTGGTGCTGGACCGGCTGGGACTCCGGCCACTCGTTCTGCAGGCCAAGGAGGGCCTCGCACTGATCAACGGCACCCAGGCGATGGGCAGCCAGCTGGCGCTGCTGGTTCTGGACGCGCAGCGGCTGGTCACGACGGTCGACATCGCCGCAGCCATGAGCGTGGAGTCGCTCAAGGGTTCGCATGCACCGTTCGACCCCGCGGTAACGCGTCTGCGGGCGCATCCAGGAGCAGCAAGCGTCAGTCGCAACCTGTCGCGACTGCTGGCGGAATCGGAGATCAACGCCTCACATGCCGACTGCGACAAGGTGCAGGACGCCTACTCGCTTCGTACCGTTCCGCAGGTGCACGGCGCGGTGCGTGACGCCCTGGCGCACGTGCGCTCGGTGCTGCAGGTGGAACTGAATGCCGTTACCGACAACCCCCTGATCGTGGCGGAAGAGGGCCGGGTCATCTCCGCCGGCAACTTTCACGGTGAACCGCTGGCACTGGCAGCCGATTATGCCGGCATCGCTCTGGCCGAACTGGCCAACATCTCCGAGCGCCGGATTGAGCAGATGCTCAACCCGGCACTGTCAGGACTGCCGGCCTTCCTGGCGTCGCAGGGCGGTCTGAACTCGGGCCTGATGATCAGCCAGTACACTGCTGCCGCGCTGGTCAGTGAGAACAAGGTGCTGGCGCACCCGGCGAGTGTCGACTCGATTCCGACCAGCGCCAATCAGGAAGACCACGTCTCCATGGGCACACATGCCTGCCGCAAGGCACGCCAGATAGTCGAGAACGTACTCTGGGTAGTGTCAATCGAACTGGCCTCGGCCGCGCAGGCGCTGGATTTCAACCTGCCGCTCAGACCGGGTAAGGGTGTGGCCACGGTTCACGAACGGATCAGGGCCGACGTCCCCCACCTGGAACGTGACATCTACATGAAGCCGGACCTGGAGAAACTGCGGAATCTGGTCAGAAGTGGCGAGATCGTCGCGGCCGCAGAGCGGGCGGTGGGCAGCCTGGAGTGAGCGGGCTCAGCGGCTGGTGGCCCGGTTGATCCGCCGCAGCACGGGTACCAGTGCGAGTGCGATGCCGATCTTGACCAGCTCTCCGGGGATGAACGGGTAGAGGCCAAAGACCAGGCTCTTCTCCGGGCCGAACAGTACGGCGAGCCAGGCGATGCCCGGGATGAACACCACGACCAGGGAAGCGACCACCGTGGCTGCGGCCGCAAGGCTGCTGCCAAGTGCGCCGCGTCCGGCCAGCAAACCGGCCAGGATGGTGGCCAGCAGCATGCCCAGCAGGAAACCGCCGGTGGGACCGGCCAGGTAGGCGAGTCCGGCGCCGCTCTGGAACACGGGTGCGCCCATGGCGCCGAGTCCCAGGTAACTCAAGTAAGTGCTGGCGCCGAGCCTGGGACCATATGCCAGGCCGATCAGCACAACCGCCAGGCTCTGAAGGGAGATCTTCACGGGCTGCACGGGAATCTGCAGGTAGGCCGACACGGTGAGCAGCGCGACGCCGATGATGATCAGCGCGCCGGTACGCACCTGTGACGTGGTTCGGCCCAGCGGGTAAATACGGGTGATGAGCGGACTGTTCATTGACATGCGTTACTCCCTGCCAGGGGCATTCTACGCCTTTCGGACGGTTGTGTTGCCTGAGAGCTCGCGTTCCGGCCCAGGCCTTGAGCGGCCCGGGCCGGAACGCAGACTTGTGCACTCAGTCAGCAGGCAGGCGCAGGCTGGACAGGTCCGCGGCTGTCAGTGGCGTCAGGTGGATATCGATGTTGCTCAGAGTGCCACCCGCCGGGATCGTTACCGGGTCCGGATGTTCCCCGTAGAAGTCACCGGGACTGTAGTCTCCGTCGCCGTCCTCGTCAGTCCAGGCGATCACGTAGGCCGGGCCTGGCTCGGCCTGCAGGGTGTAGCTGGCGACCGGGCTGGCATGTTCCACCTGACCCACGTTCTCGTAACCCTCAGTGTCGTTACCCCTCAGCGCGAACACCAGCAGTGGACCGCCCGCGCCGGGCTCGCCCGGAACTTCGGGTTCCGGCTCGGAAATGTTGCCGGCCTGAACCAGTTGCAGCGCGGCCAGGGCGTCCACCCGACCGGCGCCGCAATCACTGACGGGGCCGCCGGTCAAGCACTCAGCCACGGTCATGGGGTCGGCAGACTGGCGCAGGGCAGTCTTGATCTGGCCGGGCGTCAGGTTCTCGTCCAGCGAGAGCATGAGCGAGGCCAGGCCGGCAACGTGCGGCGCCGCCATTGAAGTACCCTGCATGGCCACGTAAGCGTCGAAGCCTTCGAGCGTGCTCTGGGCCGTCTTGCCGGTGCTCAGGACGCCGTCCGCCAACTCATCCTCGTTCAGGTCCACTTCCATGTCACCACCTGGCGCCATGACATCCAGTACGCTGCCGAAGTTCGAATACCAGGAGCGCTTACCGGTCATGTCCACGGCACCGACTGTGATCACGCCCGGACAGTTGGCCGGAAAGCTGGCAGCGGCATTCTCGTTGGCGTTACCTGCC
>CAZBBU010000113.1:0-5607 GCA_964489965.1 uncultured bacterium | reverse complement strand
CTACGCTCCTGCCGGCCACACGAGCGAGGAAATCATGTAACCTTAAGCCCAAGAGGACATACCCTCCTGGAGCAATTTACAGAAGAACCGGGACACTACTTGCGTCAATTGTTTGCCTGTGAAATCAGCACCATGCAGGCTCATTCACCCAATCAACGGAACGCACACCAGCCATGAAGAGCGTCCTGGACGCCAACAACACCGCGCCACCGGAGCGAATCATGACAATCAAGACAAGCAAAAAGGCGTAGGCACACCACGCTCAACCAGTCAACACGCCAGAATCACTATCAGGGACGGAATAAACCTCACTCAAAACATGGTCTCAACTGTCGAACGCCAGACTGGGATGTTCTGAGAGTATCTGCTGCCTCATGGCAGGGGAGTGAAGTATCCACGCTGGAGGTACAAATAGTGGAGCCCCGGACGGCAATCCGACCGGGGCTCCCTTGTCGACTTTGAAGTGCTTAGATCGCCGACCAACCTCCATCGGAGGGCAGTACGACACCGTTGACGTTGCTGCCGTCGTCGCTCAGCAGGAAGGTGATGCTGGCGGCCAGTTGAGCAGCGGAGGCGGGCGGCGGGATGACCGTCTGCATCAGTGGGCCAAGGCGACCCGCGCCACGCTGACTGGCGAAGTTGGCCTCAATGTTCGTGATGGTGGCGCCGGGCGCAACCGCGTTGCAGCGGATGCCTTCCAGTCCGTACATGACCGAGGTGCTCTTGGTCAGGCCAATTACCGCATGCTTCGATGCGGTGTACGCGGCACCGGCTGCTGATCCGCGGATGCCCGCTTCGGATGTCAGGTTGACGATGCTGCCCGAACCAGCCTCCAGCATGAGCGGAATCGCTGCCCGGCTCATCAACATAGTGCCGGTCACGTTCACACGCATGACGCGCTCCCAGACGGCATCGCTGACTTCGCCCACTGGTGTGAAGTCGTCCATGATGCCAGCGTTGTTGACCAGGCCATAGAGGCTGCCGTCGGCAGCGGCGATTGTCTTGGCCACGTCATCGGGATTGCTTACGTCACCGGCTACGGCGATGAGGGCGAGTTCCGGGTTCTGGCTGACCAGCTCATCGAGCCGTTCCTGGCTCACATCAGCGGCCACGACCGTGCCGCCTTCCCGGGCGATGCGAAGGGCGACCGCCCGACCGATACCAGAGCCAGCACCCGTCACGATTACCGTCTTGCTGCCGAACCTACCGGGGGTGATGACCTCGGTCCAGCCCTGCTCCTTAGTGATGGTGGACTCTGCCATGACCGTCTCCTGTCTGAGCGGTTCGTTCGGATTCGCCATGATGCTGCTTCTGCGGCGCCATAAACCGCTATCGACTCATCGTATTCGGACCAAGTGCAGATGTCTTGAGCCAAACGTCCGGGTTGCTCCGCCAATAGCGAACACGGCAAGCTCATCCTGCGATACTGACCGCATGAGCCACAGCACCAATTACCGGGACACTTTCATACTGGTTGCAGAGGACAGCACTGCCGAGGCGGGAACGGTTCCGCCCGAGCGGGCGGGGAAGCCGACCATCGCGGGACTCATGTACGCAATGATCAGCGAGAACGCTTACACCTTCACCTCTGATGATGTTATTTTCGGCGTTCATGCCGAGCGCAACGGCATTCCCGAGGAAGAGTTGGATGCTGCGCGCGATGCGTATTTCAGTACTGGCCGACCCTGCCTGCGAGCCTCGGACCTCACCAAGCGATTCGGATGGGGTGTTCATCGTGATGGCGACGGACATGTTGCACTCTATGGCGTGGAGACGCCGGAGTATGCGCGGTTCAGGGACGCGCCGGGCGGGGTGAAGGTGCTCAGGGCGATGCGCTCAAAACGCTGACATGAAGTCGTCGATTTGGCAGTGTTGAGCGAATAGCGGACCCCGGCGTCCGCCTAAACGCCGAACTGCTTCAGGTGGTGATCGGCGTGCTTCCAGACGAAGGCGCCGACTTCCTCGTAGTTTATTGGCCCGAAGAAGTCGTGGACGAACTCCTGCGCGTCGTAAGCGACGTAGTTCTCGAGGCTGGCCAGCCATGACTCGCGTGCAGCAGCAAAGTCCGGGTCGCGTTGCGACATCAATTCCGGCATGGTGCCCAGGTTCTTCGCCATGGGGATGTTGGGGTTGAGGGTTCTCCGCAGTAGTGGCCGGCCCACAATCTTGCCCATGAGCGTCTGGCGGTTCGGGTCGCCCTTCTGAATCCATTTGTCGAACAGTTCGCAGTGCTGCATCATCTGGGCGGCGGTCATCTTGCCCCATTCACGGGCACTGTCCGGCTGCAGTGTGTTGATGCGGGCAGCCAGAACGGCCCTGTCGGCCGGGTTGTGGATGGTTTTCAGGCGGGCAAGACTCTCGGTGGTCATGTTGGCCTCCTTGAATGTGAACTGCAACTAGACTAGACGGTCTAGTATGATATTGTCAATTGATGAGGGCGGGAAAGAGGCACGAATGGGAGAGAGGGACAACGCACATCAGTTGCGGATCAAGGAGCGGACCCTGACTCCCGCTTCAGTTCGGAAACGGCGGGCCATAATCGACGCCGCAGCCGAGATGTTCCTGGCGCACGGCTACCAGGGCGTCAGCATGGATGAACTCGCCGCGTTTGCTGGCGTCGCCAAGCAGACCGTCTACAGCCATTTCGGCAACAAGGAAGCCCTATTCTCGGAAATGGTCTTCATCCTGACCGACACAGCCAGTGACACCGTGCACGTGGGCATTCCACTGCCCGAAGCCGGCGAATCCACCCGCGACTTCTTGACCGCCTACGCTTACCGGCAGCTGAAAGTGGTGCTGACTCCGACCCTGATGGGGCTGAGACGCCTCGCGATCGGCGAGGCTGGGCGCTTCCCTGAACTCGCCAGGATCCTGTACGAACGCGGACCAGGTCGAGCGCTTGCCGCACTCGCAGAACTGTTCCGAAAGCTGGGCGAGCGCGGTTTGCTTAGAGTGCCAGATCCAGAACGGGCCGCGAGCCACTTCAACTGGCTCGTCATGGGCGAAGTAATCAACCAGGCGATGCTGCTCGGTGATGACGCTGTCCCCGGCGATGCAGAGTTGCGCAGCCAGGCAGAGCACGGCGTCGCGGCTTTCCTGGCGGCGTACGGGACTAGCGGCACCACGGCATAGCTCGGACAGCCGGAAGCGCACGGCAGAAACGGGTGCATCGTGGCACAATCCAGTTCGGAGATGCTTTCAACTCGTGCCGCGTTCAGGCCTCGTTCAGGCTTGCGGGTGGACTATACGCTCGGAGGTAAGGACGATGCATCCAATCCGACCCGGCAAGGCGTTATCCATCCTCACAACTGCACTTGGACTCACCGTTCTCCTGGCCGCCTGCGGCGGCAATCCAACCAGCAGCGACACCAGCAATCCCACCGTGGAGATGACTTCAGCTGCCAACTCGGCAACCGCCGCGTACACCCTCACGGGCTTGGCAGTTGACAACGTCGCAGTCACCGGAGTGAACTACACTCTCAATGGCGGCACCGCCCTCGCCGCAAGCGTCACCGGTAACAGCTTCACGGCCAACCTGACTCTGGACGCGGGACCGAACAGCATCCAGGTGACCGCCAGCGACGCCGCCGGCAACATCGGAACTGACTCGCTGACCGTGACCTACGACGCGCCGCCCGCTGGCGCCGCAACCTCAGTGGACATTGCCGCGCGTGGGGACCTGGTCACCAGCGCTTGACCCCGTCTGTTGGACATGGCTGGAGGGTAACCCGCGCACTGTGGGCCCAATGTAGGACAGGCCGCACGCCTGGAATCAGCAGGCCGCCATACAGCCGCTTTCATTCGGATTCCGCGGCAAGCGGGCCAAGCGTGGCGTACTATGAACCAGTCGTTTCAACTCTGAAGGAGAATCGCCATGCGCCACATCAAGCTGTTTGCCGTCTCAGCCCTCCTTTTGCTCCTGCCAGCTGCCATGGCGGCATTGCCGCCACATTTTCAACGCGTAGCTGAGCATTCTGCAGTAATGAACGACTCCGCAGTGGCTGAGGCATTCGGAATCATGAGGCCAATCGACGCGATCGAGTATGTGGACGTGGACCTGTACCGCGTCACGGGCGGCACGTGCCATATGTTTGTCCGCCTCCTCGGCATTGCGATGCCTGAAGGCTTCGTTGGTGCACGCCAGTTCGAAGTCGTGCCTGGGGATTTGGTCTGCGGCTGAGACAAGAGTGCTGCCGGGCAAGACTTATGACTCGCATGCGCCGATGAACATGGCGATGAACAAGGCAGCGAGAGAACCGACAAGAAGTAGCCCCAGCAAGACAGCGATGACTTTGCCACCGGTCGTGGCTAGGTTGAAGGTGGCGCCCACTCCCGTGTGAGGCGGTTTAGGCACGATAGTACGTGGGTCATCCGGATTCCGGTACAGCAATCCGCCAAGCAGCCAGAGCTTGGGATTGGAACTGGGGTCCCCGCCCGGTTTCGCTTCCCGTTCCTTGATCATGGCGTTCATGTTGAAGCCCACGATCAGCAGTGCCGGCAGACCCAGAAGAATGACAGCCAGCGTGAACCAGATTCCTGGTCTCAGCGCGTACCAGCTCATGAATGCCAGCCACACCATGATGGCCGTAACGGCAAAGTTCGTGTAGCTGAGGCCCAACAGGTAGGTGCGCCGCTCGACCGGTAAGGATTCCTTTCGGTTCGCTATGAAATGCTGCATCATGACCATGCCGACGGACATCGCCGCCGCTAGCAAGAGCACACCAAATACTGACCAGAAGCCCTTCTGGCTGAACGCATCTGCCTCGCCGGCAGCATCCCAATGGGTTGGCAGCAAGTTGGGCAGGGAGGAATAGATCGCAGTCCCCCAAGCGACCGTGACAACCAGAAGCACGGCCGCCAGCAGATTCAGGATTCGCACGGTCACCGGCATGCTTGATTCTAAGCGCTGCAGGTCGAAACGCGTCCGAGCAGTCAGACGGTCTACAGGTGACGCAAGTACGCTTCTGGTTCCTGCAGGAACGCCCGCAACGTCCGCACGTGCTCCAGGTCATCGAAACTGGTCGGAGTCATTTCTCCATCCTGCAGTTGCAGCAGCAGGGCATCAGGTGCCGCCATGATGATGGGTGCGTGTGTTGCGATTATGAACTGAGCGCCCTGCGCCACAGAATCTTTAAGGAGCGCCAGGAACGCCAGCTGCCGGGTGGGACTCAGTGCCGCTTCCGGCTCGTCAAGCAGGTATAGGCCGGCACTCATCAGGCGACTCTGGAAGAACGCCAGGAAGGCTTCGCCGTGACTGCGGGCATCCAGATCGCCCTTGTAGCGGGCTTCACGTGCGGCCACCGTGCCAAGGTACGGCGCCTGGATGCGCCGCAACTCCAATTCCGGCATGTCCGGGTTCTCGGCGCGAAGCCGGGCGGCCTCGGCCCTGAACTCAGCGTCGCGGAGATTCTGCTCACGGATGTAGCCGAGGAAATCCTCGGCCCGCAGGAACAGGCCGCGCCCGCTTCGAGCGGTCCACTCCAGCCGCAGGCCGTCGGCGAGAGGTTTGATGGCCTCCAGGCTGGGGTCTGCTGATGGTCGGTCACGACTGCCTGCGGCCGGCAGATCCACAGCCATGGCGTTGGTGCCATACTGATCCTTGCTGCG
>CAZBBU010000112.1:0-5656 GCA_964489965.1 uncultured bacterium | reverse complement strand
CCTGCAGCCCGCCGCGCACGTTCTCGGCCATGTAGGCTGCCGAGAACAGCGTGATGGCCACGAAGCCGCGGACCAGCGGGTCGATGGCATCGGGTCCGACGTTGAACACCAGCGGCACCATCAGCGAGGCGATGAACAACCAGGTGATGAGCGGTGCGCCGCGGATGATCTCGATGAAGGCTATGCAGATGTACTTGATCGCCGGCAGCTGACTGCGCCGGCCCAGTGCCAGTGCCACACCCAGCGGGAAGCTGAGTACGATGCCCACCACGGCCAGCACCAGCGTGAGCATGAAGCCACCCCACATCCTGGTACCGACCACCTGCAGCGGCCCACTGTTCCAGACGCCGTACAGCAGCACTACCGTCGCGGGTATGGAGGCGCCCCAGAGCCAGGGCATGAAGCGCACGAGGCTCGGGCTGGCGCGGCCCAGAAGGAAGGCCGCCAGGCCTGCGCCGCTCGCTCCCAGCCACAGCCAGCGTACGCTGGGCCAGTACAGCAGGGCGATTACGGTGGCCAGCCAGGCGACGCCGGCCATGCTCCAGTAGAAGCCACGGATAATGTTCCCGTTCTCACTGCCGCGGGTCGCGCCGGCACTGAGCCCCAGGAGGGCCAGGATCATGCCCACGACCGCGAGAGGCCGCCACAGCAAGTCGCCCGGGTACCGGTACACGAACAGGAGTCGCATGTTCTCCCACAATGGGCCCCAGGAGGCGCTGAACAGCACCCAGTTGATCAGGCCCCAGGCTGCCCAGATGATGCCGACGCCCAGCACGACTGTGATGACCGCGTCCAGGGGATTCGCGAACAGGTTCCTGCGCATCCAGGCGAGCGGGCCGCTGGTTCTGACCGGCGCTTCGCGGGCTGGAATCATCTCCATGGCAGCCTACCTTTCCACCAGCGCCATGCGCGCGTTGACGATGTTGAGCACTAGGGCGAATATCAGGCTGATGATCACGTAGGCAACGATAAGCATAAGGGTCACAGGCACGCTTGCACCCGTCTGGTTGGCCACGATGACACTGATGGCGAACAGTTCGCCATAGGCCGCCAGTGGCGCCAGTGACGAGTTCTTGGTCAGGTTGAGGTACTGGCTGATCATCGGTGGCAGGATCACCCGCAGTGCCTGCGGGAACACGATCAGGTTGAAGATGTGGCCCGGACGCAGGCCCAGCGCACGCGCAGCTTCCGTCTGGCCTTTGGGCACGGCCTGGATGCCGGCGCGTACGATCTCGGCCATGAAGGCCGCAGTGTAGATGACCAGGGCGAACAGCATCGCCAGGTAGCTGGTCGACAACCTGATGCCACCGTCGTAAGTGGATACGGCTACGTTCGGTCGGCTGAGCACCAGTGGTCCCGCGTCGCCGATCGTGTAGCTGAACTCGAGCTCGGCGCCGCTCGGTTCCTGGGTCTGCAGTGCCGGCAGTCCGAAGATGGCGTTCGGGTTGGCACCGGCAGGCGTGGCCGCCCCGGACTCTTCAACCTCGGCGGTTGATTCGAAGCGGGGCAGGCGCACCTGGCCCTCACGGTCGGCCACCACGTACCGTTCGAAGCCGATCACGTCCATGATCAGTGTCACGCCGCTGTAACCACGGCCTGTCTCCGGATCCAGTTCTTCGCCTTCCGTCCATTCTCCGTCGCCGTCACGGTCCTCGTAGATGACGCCCCGGCTGGGGAACTGAGTGAAGTGGATCGAGAAGCGTTCTGCCTGGGCCTCGTCGGCCAGGTAAACCGTGGCCTCCTCGAACTCACCCTCCTTGATGAGCGGGAAGCGGAAGGTCGAGCTGACCTGCCTGCGTGACTCAAACACGTTGACGGTATTCGCGCGCAGACGACCTTCCTCGATGCGGGCAGTCACCGGGAGGTAGGGCAGGGTCTCCTCTGTGGCCGCGTCATAGCGGCCATTTCCGTTCAGATCCCGGTAGGCGCTGCCGCGGCCGCGGTCGACCAGGTAATCGAGATCTATATCAGCAGGGACTCCGACCCGGTTGCCGGCCTCGAAGAAGCCCACGGTTGCCACTGCCACGAAGACGAGCAGCGCCAGTGGCCAGGCGGCACCGGGTCTGTCCGCCCGCCGTATGGCGGCTCTGCGCCACAGCCACACCACCACTCCCAGAACCAGGGCCCCCAGCAACCATGGCCACCAGGCCGAGAATGCGTATGAAGGGAAGATCCAGGGCAACGCGATGCCGATGTTGCTTATGAGTGCGCCGCCAGGAAGTGCGATGGGGTTCGAGGACAAGGGCGGCACTGCGGAAAGGACTGCGGTGTACCAGAAGATGATCTGCACGGCCAGCGGGGTGTTGCGGAGCAGCTCCACATAACCGGTGGCTATGCGTTGCGCCAGCCAGTTCCCGGAAACCCGCATGACCCCGATCAGTACGCCGAGTATCGTTGCCAGCACCACACCGACCAACGCTACGCGCAGCGTGTTGAGCAGGCCGATGAGAAGTGCCCGCCAGTACGGGTCCTGCGGCGTGTACGGTATCGGCGTTTCGGCGATGGGAACACCGGCGCGTGCCCCCAGGAAGTTGAAGTTCGCCGGTATGTGCGTGCGGGCCAGGGCCGTTGTGACGTTGTTGTAGACAACGACTGCGACTATGACCACGGCCACGACGAACAGTATCTGAAGCAGGTAACCGATGATCTTTACGTTGCGCCAGAACGGAATGCGTTCCTGGGCTGCAGTGCCTGCTGCACTCACTGCTGTGATACCCCGGTTCCGGGCAGGCCGGCTGAATGTGCCACGTTATCCCCTCTCACCGGCCGGCGCCGGTCCTGGAAAACCAAATACGTACCTTCATGGAAAAATAGGGTCGTTCCGGTACTGCTTGAATGGCGGAGGGGTTCCCGAGATAAGGGGAACCCCTCTCCTGAGGCAATGGCCAGTCTTAGCGGAAGGGCATTCCGAAGATGAGGCCGCCGTTGTAGTACTGGTTGTTCAGACCACGGGGGATGTTGAACGGCGTGGAGGAGCCGAGGTTGCGCTCGTAGATCTCACCGTAGTTACCGACCTGCTTGATCACCTGGTACATGGCGTCAGCTTCGAGGCCGAGTTCGGTGATTGCCTGGCCTTCGACGCCCAGGAGGCGGCGAATGTCCGGGTTGATGGTGGAATCGCGCACTTCATCGACGTTGTCCTGGGTCAGGCCGAACTCTTCAGCGTTGAAGGTGGCGTAGACGACCCACTTGACCACGTCGTACCACTGGTCGTCACCATGCAGGACCGAGGGGCCGAGGGGCTCCTTGGAGATGGTGGCGTCAAGCACGACGTGGGCATCGGGGTCCTGCAGGGTCTGCTTGCGGCTCACGAGGCCCGACTTGTCGGTGGTGTAGGCTTCGCAGACGCCGGACTCGTAGGAGGCTACGGCCTGGTCGGCAGTCTCGAAGATCACCGGGGTGTACTGCACGTTGAGGGCGGCCAGCGTGTCAGCCAGGTTCAGCTCGGTGGTGGTGCCGGACTGCACGCAGATCGAGCGGCCTTCGAAGTCGGTCAGTGTGGTGATGCCGGAGTCAACCGGAACCATGAAGCCCTGGCCGTCATAGAAGGTGGTGGCAGTGAAGTTGGCGCCCCAGACGGTGTCGCGGTTGCTGGTCCAGGTGGTGTTGCGGATCAGGACGTCGACCTCGCCGGTCTGCAGGGCGATCGGGCGCTCCTGGGCGGTCACAGGACGGAACTCGACTGCGTTCGCGTCGCCGAGCACGGCGGCTGCGATGGCGCGGCAGAAGTCAACGTCGAAACCGGTGAAACTGCCGTCAGCCTCAACGTTGCCGAAGCCCGGCACCTGGTTGTTCACTCCGCAAACGAGCGCACCGCGCTCCTTGACTTCGTCCAGCAGGCCGCCCTGGCCGAATGCCAGACCTCCCACCAGAGTTGCTGCAGCTACAGAAATGACTACGAGTCTCTTCATTGGCGATTGACCACCCTTTCCTTGCACTTGGTTTTTGGCTGTGCCGTTCGCACTATATACCCGTCCGTGCAAACTTGTAAAGCAGCACACAATTGCCGCAACAGTGCAGGGCAACCCTGAAAGAGTGCTGTACTTACATCATACCCGTGCTATAACTACGGTCAACCAGAGCTGTTACGCAGCTTCAGTTTCCCTGTTTTTCTGGTAACGATGAGGCAGCGTTTTCGATGGCGGCACGGATGGCGTTGCGCACCGCAATATCCACGATAGTGGTGCCGGTTCTGCCCACCCGCAAGTTCGTCATCACGTTGGCGATGTCCACGGACACGTTGCTTTGCGCGACCTCACTGACCCCACGGCCGAGCGCCATGATTTCGGCTGTGTCGGTGTCAACCAGCCTGATCTCCACAGACACCCGTGCTGTCACCGTCTCTGCGGAGCCACCGAAGATGCCCAGCACCAGTCCGCCACCACCGGTCGTCTGCACACCAAACTCGGCGACACTGCCCAACACCAGCAGTTCGGCACCTTCGATCCGACCGATCTCGGCGGCCGTTTCCGGATTCACCCTGCCGGACTGTGCCAGGTCCTGCTCGAACAGCACCGCGTCGATCTGGGCGCGTTCCGTGATGCGGAACTGTTGGCTCTCGTACGCCTCTGCGATGAATATGTCGGCCACACCACTGCCGAGCTCGCGGAAGAAGGAATCACCCTCCTCGGACAGGTCAACCTGGCCGATACGCACACTGCCGGCACCGACGCTGAAGCTGGGTACGGCCACGATGTACCGGTCCTCTCGTGGTACGGGGCTGAGCGTGAACTCGGACAGGCGCACTGCCGTCTCCTCGACCGTGACAGCCGGAGCGCAGGCGGCAAGCGCAAGCAGGAGCAGAACCGTTGCAGGAAGCAGGTGTCTCATGCCCCGCAATATAGCGCGGGACGCGGGGCAGATTCTTCTCAGAACCCGCATTCCCGCGTCCCGCTGTGAGGCCTTGTGCGAAAGCTCAGGCAGCAGCGCGTGCGGCCTGTGCCTCCTCCTCATTCCTGACGAGCTTGGCCTTGATCTTCTTGAGCGTGGTGACTTCCTCAAGTGCGCGCTGATCGAGCACGCTGCGGATGTCACGGATCTCCCACTGGACCCCAGGAATCACCATCTGCTCCAGGGCGTTGACCCTGCGGCTGGTCTTCTTGATCTCCTCGCCTATGCGGCGCAGGCGGGTCTCGGTGGCCGCGACCTGGACCAGCGCCTCAGTAAGGCGCCTGAACTGCTCGGCAGCGGCCAGAGTCTGCGTGCCGGCCTCGACGGGTGAGAACGGCAGGTCGTGACTGAACTCGGGTGGCAGCACCTTGGGAACCTTGACACCGAAGAGGTTGTCAACCTTGATGTCCACCTCAAGTCCCTGACTGGCAGCCAGGCTGAGGCTGCGAACCGCCTCAGGTCCGTCCCAGGCGTTGGCCAGGAAAAGGCTGAAGTACGCGTCGCGACCCACGGCTTCCAGGGCCCTGCGTGCAGCAAGTGACTCCTTGACAAGGGCGAAGAACTCGCCGATGAGCGCGTCCCGCTTGCGCTTCAGCAGGTCCGCGCCGCGCTGCGCCAGGCGCAGCTGGTCGCGCCGCTGCAGGAGGTTGGATCTGGTTGGGGCTACAGCTTCTGCCACTTAAGTACCCCTCACCTTCAGACGCGCTGTCTGCCGGCGCCCCAGAGCTCTTCCATCTTGGCGCCGTAGTACTTGTCGATCTGATCG
>CAZBBU010000111.1:0-5663 GCA_964489965.1 uncultured bacterium | reverse complement strand
GCCCGGCACTTCAAGGCTAGCAGGTTGGCGACCGGAAATGCAGAGACGAATGTCGACGTTCAGGACTCTGGCAGCCCGAACAGTTCGGAGTAAGTGCTGGCAAGCCCCAGTTTGTCAAACGCCACGGTGCGTTCCTCCTGTGGGCGCCTCTGCCAGCGTCCGTCGGGCTGGCGCCTGAACCAGGCGAGTATCGTCACCATGCCGTTGCCCTCGGGGCGCAGTTGCACGCGGATGGTAGTTCCAGCACTGGTGGTGCGTTCGATGACGCGTTCGTTGCTGAACAGCGGCAGCTGCTGGCTTAGTGGTGGTGGCGTGTTCTTGCTCAAGATCAGGTTTCCGGATTGCCGGTCTGGGCGTCGTTAGAGATCTCATGTGCCCGTGCTTCCGTGATGCGCTGGTCGTACACCCTGGTGAAACTGGCTCCCAGCAGGAAGATCTGCATCGAATAGTATATGAACAAGAGCAGCGCAACGAGCGAGCCGGCGGCACCGAACGCGGAGCTGACCGTGCTCATGCGCAGGTAGAGCAGTATCAGCTGTTCACCTACACGGAACAGAATGGCAGTCAGCAGTGCTCCAACGAGTACGGCGCGCCAACCAACCCTGCGGTGTACGAGTATCTTGTGAACTGCGATGAAGGCGATGGTTATCACCGCCAGAGCCAGCAGTTGTTCGCCGCTTGTGATGAGCCAGCCGATGCCGCTGAACTGTTCCGCCAGGCGATCAGCCATCCAGCCCATGACCGTCTGGGCGGTCAGTGCCACCAAGGCGATCGCAGCCAGTGCCACCATGATCAGGAGTGAGAGCAGCCGCATGAACAGCAGTTGCATGAACCCGCCGTAACGGGGCTCAGTGACCCGCCAGATGGTGTTCAGTGCGCCTTGCATGGCCGTGAAAAGGTTGGTGCTGGCGACTATCAGGATGCCGAAACCGATGATGGTTGCAGTCTGATTGCTGCCCTGGGCGGTGGAACTTATCAGGCCCTCGATGAAGCTGGCAATCTGTTCACCTGCCTGCTCGTTCAGGAAAGCGTGGAGTTCACTGCGCGCGGCAGCCTGGCCGAAGAAGATACCGAGGAAACCCAGCAGGATGATGAGCAGCGGGGCCAGTGAGAAGATCGTGTAGTACGAGAGGGCAGCAGCCAGTCGCGGGCCGTTGTCAGCGGCGTACGCCCTGACGGTCTCACCGATCAGCTGCCAGGCCGTGCGCACACCATTGCCTCCTCAGTTTCTCAGGCTAACCCTCGTCGTCAACCGGTTTCTGTAACTCAAGGTGCCGGTACAGCCAGTCCACCTCGTTCTGCAGCCGTTCCAGGCGGGCCTGAAGCGTCTCATTATCGGAGCTGTCCGCCTGACGCCGCACGGCTCTGACGCGGGGCCGCTGTTTCATGGGATCGGGATTGAAAGTGTCAATCCAACGGTCCTGGCTCTGGCCGGGCGCGCGACCGGTGTTGCGGGCCAGCGGCGGCTGGTGCGCCGCAAGCAGCTGCAGTGCGTCTTCCACTTCAGTGACGGAAGCGAAGTGCACGTATCGTTCGGTGCGTGACCTGAGTTCACCTGGTGTCTGGGCACCGCGCAGCATCAGCACGGCGAGTACCGCCATCTCCCGACGTCCGATTCCAAGCACCTGGTCGAGCAAGTGCCGGTGCTTCACCACCCGCTCTCCTGCTGCCATGGTGCTCTGGACCATGCCCTTGCTGGCCAGCAGCCGCAGCGTCTCCTCCACCTCTTGCAGATGAAAGTCCGTGACGGGATCGCGGTTGCTCTTCTGGTTGCAGGCCAGAAGCAGGGCATTGGTTGAGAGTGGGTAGGCTTCGGGTGTGGTGCGTTCTTTCTCAACGAGGCAGCCGAGAATCCGCACCTCAATCTGGCTTGTGCTCACGTTGCGGATTTTACCAGAGGCTGGCACGCCTGACCGAAGGAAAGCCGCGCCTGGCGCCAAGTTCCTGCAGCTGCGCAAGCAGGCTGGCCCAGTCCGCGGTGTCATCGGTAGGTGACAGTGAGCCGGGGCCTCTGAAAACAGCCAGGCAGGCTGCTACGGCGTCCGCGTCAAACTGCCTGCCGGCCTGACTGGCGATCTCGGACAGTGCTTCAGCGATGGGCCACGCCGGCTTGTAGGGCCTGGCGTGGGTAAGCGCGTCCAGCACGTCACTTACAGCAACGATGCGGGCGGCCATGGGAATCTCGTCGGCCACCAGGCCATGGGGGTAGCCTCGGCCGTCGAAGCGTTCGTGGTGCGAGAGGCTGATGTTCTCTGCCAGTAACAGGATGCGTGACTTGCCGGAGGAAAGGATGCGGGCACCGATTACGGTGTGCCGACGCATCAGCTCCATCTCGTCAGCGTTGAGCCGGTCGGTCTTGAGCAGCACCGAGTCCGGGATGCCGATCTTTCCCACGTCATGAAGCCTGGCGGCAGTGTAGAGCACGTGCAGGTCCCGCTCCGGGAAACCCATCGCGTAGCCGATGGCAGCGGCGTTGCGGCCCACGCGCCTGGTGTGCGAGCCAGTGTCGTCATCGCGGTATTCCGCGGCGACTGCCAGTCGCGTGACGATCTCGTGCTGTGCTTCCTCCAGTTCAGCCGTTCTTGCCTGCACCTTGGCTTCGGCTTCCTCGTGGGCCTGCTGCAGGTAGCTGGAGCGCAGGCGGTACATCTCAGCCTGGTAATTGGAGCGTTCCAGCTCGAAGCGGATGGTCAACTGGCGCGTTCGCTCTTCGTTCTGTTCGTTGTACACGATGTTCTCAACCTCGTGAAAACGCCGTGCGTATTCCAGCGCCTGCTTGTACTCGCCCAGCTTCTCGTAGGCCAGTGACATTATCTCGTAGGCGCTGATCACATGTTCGCGGTCACCCAGTTCGTTCGACAGGGCGATGCTGGGTGCGAGTGATTCAATAGCCTGCCTGGCATCACCTTCAGCCAGCTGGGCACGGGCCAGGTTGATGCTGGCTTCCAGTTCGCCGTCCCGGTAGCCGATTTCGCGGGCCAGAGCGAGTGCCTGCCCCAGCACCTCAATCGCTTTGTCCATTTCCGAGCGAGCCAGGTAAACCTTGCCGAGGCCGTCCAGATTATTGGACTGGTACTGCAGTGAGCCGTGCTGCCTGGTCATCTCCAGGGCTTCCTGGTACATCTCTTCGGCCTTGTCGAGTTGGTTCTCACTCAGTGCCAGGCCGGCCAGGTTGTTGAGAGCCGCGGCCACCACCTGATTGTCACCGGTAGCCATGGCGGATGCGCGTGCTTCTTCGTAGAAACGATACGCCTCACTGGACTTGCCGAGCCGTTTGTAGAGAATACCCAGGCTGATCAGGTTGGCGTTGGCAGCCCGGCCGCCTTCGCGGCTCTGTTGCCCGCCGTCACGACTGTCCTTGAAGCGGTCGTAAGCTTCCTTCAGAGCTTCAAGCGCCTCGGCGTGATTACCGAGCATGCGGTGAATCTCGCCGATGTTGGTTCCGATGATCGCCTGCTGGGTGCTGCTGAGACCGGCAGCGATCGCTTTGCGGCGGGCGCGCCCCAGCATGTCAAGTGCCCGTTGGTGCTGCCCCTGGGAGTTGATGATGCTGGCGAGAACGTTCAGTGATTCAACGACTGCCTGCGCGTCATCGATGGAATCAGCAAGCTCGTACGCCCGGTTGATGTTATCGAGTGCGCCGTCGTAGTCGCCGAGACTGCGGAGACTGCGCCCCAACGCCATGGTGGCATCCACCGACAGTCGTGTCAGGCCCAGTTCAAACGTCTCATCCTTGGCTGTCCGGAGCAGTGACGCGGCTTCTTCATGATGACCTAGTGCGCGGTTGGCCTGCCCGGCCAGCAGTGCGGCCTCCGCCCGAACCTGCTTGTCCGGGTTGCGCAATTGCGGCCAGACCAGGGCGAGCGCACTGGCTGGTTCTGCTGCCAGTTGCGCCCGCACTTCGTTCAATACGGCGTTTCCATCCACTCGACTAGGGGACGAGTCCGCAGTCACTGTTTGCCTGTCTGCCGTGGCTCTACCTCAGGACTTCGTCCAGGAAGTCAGCGATGTCCAGGATGCCTGCACCCAATTGGCGGCCATTACGGTACTGGTTGTTGCTGCACACGTACACGTTGCTGGTCTCGTCGAACAGTTCATCAACGAGTTCATGGTCATTGTCAACATCCAGCTCTTCTGCCAGCGCGAGGGCGATGGCACCGGCGACCACTGGTGCGGCCATGGAGGTACCCGACCATGCGGCCATGCGGTTCTCGGGGAACGGCCCGTACACCATCTCTCCGGGTGCGGAGATCTCAACACCCCAGTGGTAGTTGGCGAAGCCTGACTTGAGTCCGCTGCTGCCGACGCTGGTGACACTGATCATGTTGTTGTGGAGGTGTGCGAGTGCACCGGGGTGATTGATGCGCTCCCGATCCTCGTTGCCGGCGCTCGTGGTGATGAATACGCCTTTGTACGCGGCATAACCCAGTGCCTGATTCAGCGCAAAGCTTGGCTCCGGGCCGCCGAGTGAGAGGTTGATGATGTCGGCACCCTGTTCGACGGCGTAGTAGACGGCACGAACAACGTCGATCACGTCGCCTGAGCCGTCCGCTGAGAGGGCGCGGATGGGCAGGATGGTGGCGCGCGGCGCGATCTGGCGGATGATACCGACGATGCTGGTGCCGTGTCCGTAGGATGCGTCGGCATCGCTGCCGTCGTCGGCGGGATTGTCGTCATCGTCGACAAAGTCCCAGCCGCCGGCAAGCTGGCTGTGCAGCCAGGGGTGATCAACATCGACGCCGGTGTCAATGACGGCCACGATCACGCCGTTACCGAAATTGTGAGCCTGGCGGTGTGCTTCACGAAGCTCGATGCTGTTCCACAGATCGGTGTTGGGTGGCATCCACTTGAAATCACCCTCGGCCCACACGGTACTGTCACCTTCAGCCCAGACGGTGGAGTCACCCTCGGCCCAGACGGTGGAGTCACCTTCAGCCCAGACCGTGCTGTCACCTTCAGCCCAGACGGTGGAATCACCCTCAGCCCTGACGCTGCCTCCTTCGGCCCAGACGGTGGAGTCCTTGAGTGCTTCCAGGGTACCGCTGGTCAGGAAGCGGTCAACGTTGTCTTCGATTACCACTTCATATTCGCCGTTCGACAGGGTGCCCAAGGGCTTGTGGTCGAACGCGAGGAATACCAGTTGGCCGGTGGAACCAGTGGAGAGACTGCCCAATCCACTGTCTGCAGCCTGTCCACCGATGGCTACGAGTCTGCCACCAAGCGCGGCTTCAGCGCCACTCGGGGTCTGGCCCTCCTTGAGTGATACCGTGGCGACATAGGTCGGCGCATCCTCTCCGGCCGGTGTCTGATCAGCAGCGGGCGCAGGGCTGCAGGCCGCCAGCAGCAGTGCAACCCCTGCGGTTGCGAGCACTGCTTTGGCGCCCTTAAATCTTGCGTCGTTGCTAAACACTGACTTCATCGGCTATCCTCCAGGGCCAATCCTGACCGTTACTGTGGCAATTGTACCAGCATTGCTGCCAATAAATGCATACCGGGGCCCTTAATTGTTTCTTCAGGCTGCCTGCCGCAGCTTGCGCCAGACCAGCCCGGAATGCGGCGAGAACAGGAATGCGAGCAGTAGCAGCGCACCACATGTGCTGGCCATCATCCCCCCAATACTAACGTTGAACACAATTGCCAACCAGTAACCTATTCCACTAGCG
>CAZBBU010000110.1:0-5714 GCA_964489965.1 uncultured bacterium | reverse complement strand
TGGAGTTCATCATGGCTGACGTGCAGGACATCGACCTGGCGGGCCGGACCCTGCACCTGTCGAACGGCGAGTCCGTTCAGTACGACTACCTGATTCAGTCCGCCGGCTCGGCCTACAACCACTTCGGCATACCCGGAGTAGCCGAGAACGCCTTCTTCCTGAAGACACTGAGCGAGGCCAACAACATCCGCAGCCACATCCTCAGGCAATTCGAGCTGGCCAGCCGCGATCCGGATGAGCCCGGGCGGCTGGAGTTCGTGATCGTGGGCGGCGGACCCACAGGTGTAGAGCTGGCCGGTGCGCTGGTGGAGCTGTTCGAGCGGGTACTGCCCCGCGACTTTCCCCGGCTTGACGTCAGCCGGGCCCGGGTGCACCTGGTGGAAGCGCAATCGGGACTGCTGGGCACTTACCATCCCAGTCTGCAGCGCCACGCCGAACGGGTGTTGAGTCGGCGCAATGTGCAGTTGCACCTGGACACCGCCCTTGCGGAAGTGACTGCAGACGGAGCCACCACCGCCTCCGGCGAGTACCTGCCGTCCAGGACCGTCATCTGGGCGGCCGGCGTGCGAGGCAGCCCCCTTGTGTCACGCATGGACACGGAAGTCGGCAGGGGCTTCAGGCTGAAGGTTGAGGATGACCTCACTCTGCCCGGGTATGAGAACGCCTTCGCCGCCGGTGACATCGTCGGCGCGGTCGGTGCCGAGGAGCGCGTGTTCCCGCAGGTGGGCCAGGTGGCAATCCAGCAGGGACGCTTCGCCGCCAGGCAGATCATGGCGCGGCTGCAGGGCCGACCGGCGGGCCGTTTCGAGTACGCGGACCGCGGCAACATGGCCATCATCGGCCGCAATTCCGGCGTGGCTGAACTGTCGAAGCGCCTGGGCGGCTTCAGGCTCAAGGGCTTTCCCGGCTTCCTGGCCTGGCTCTTCATCCACCTGATCTACCTGCCCGGGCACCGCAACCGCTTCGGCGCACTGTTCAGCTGGGCGATCCATTACTTCACCTTTGACCGTCACGCCCGCCTGATCACGCCTTTCCTGCCCTCGGCCGGCGACCTGGACAACCGCCGCTGAGAAGAGGCATATCATCTAGCACATGACTGACTTCCTGACCACCGCCATCACGGCCGCCAAAGCCGCAGCTGCCATCCACCGGCTGCATGCCGATGACTCCGACAAGCAGATCGACACCAAGAGCAACTATGCGGACCTGGTGACGATGGTTGACAAGCAGAGCGAGCAGCGCATCCGGGAGATACTGGGCAGTGCTTACCCTGAGCACAGCATCCTGGGCGAAGAGCAGGGGCAGCGGGGCGACTCCGGAGCCACGCACCGCTGGGTGGTGGATCCGCTGGACGGCACCCTCAACTACGCTCATGGCTTTCCGTTCTACTGCGTGTCGATCGCACTGGAGATAAACGGCACGGTCGAGGTGGGCGTGGTGCTGGACAGCGTCCGCGACCAGCTCTACACCGCCGTGCGCGGCCAGGGTGCCTGGCTTGACGGGGCGCCCATCAGCGTCAGCCGCACGAGCGAGTTCAGCAAGGCGCTGCTGTCCACCGGCTTCCACTCCACGGAAGAGGCGATCGGTGCCAACCTGCCCCTGTTCGGCCGGGCGCTGTCCAAGGCCCGGGCAGTACGCCGGGCGGGCGCGGGAGCTCTGGACCTGTGTCTGGTTGCCAGCGGCAAGGCCGACGGCTTCTGGGAACTCACGCTCAACCCCTGGGACGTCGCCGCCGGCACGCTGATACTGCAGGAGGCCGGGGGCAGGGTCACCGGACCGGCGGGCGAGCCGTACGTGATCGATAACCCGGTGCTGGTTTCCAGCAACGGCCTGATTCATGAACAGCTGCTGGAGGTTCTGGCCATCGCCCCTGCAAGCTGAGAACACGTGTCCGGCGGCCAGATGCGTTATCATTCCAGACGCTAGACTCCCCTGATACTTCCAAGAGTGCGACTTGGCTGGTGTTTAGCCAGGAAAGGACTCTTATGTCATTTGCAGAATTCGGCCTCCACCAACGCGTGGAGGCAGGCATCCGCACGGCTGGTTACAGCGAGCCGACCCCCATCCAGAAGCAGGCCATCCCGGCCGTCATCAAAGGACGCGACGTACTGGGCCTCGCCCAGACGGGCACCGGCAAGACTGCCGCCTTCATGCTGCCCCTGCTCAACCGCCTGCTTGACGGACCCAAGGGCCGTATCCGTGCCCTGATCGTGGCACCCACCCGCGAGCTTGCCGAACAGATCAACGAGGAAGCCCGCAAGCTGGGCATCAGCGCGGGCCTCCGCAGCAGCGCCGTCTATGGCGGCGTGGGCATGCAGCCCCAGGTGCAGGCGCTGCGCGGCCGCACCGAGATCGTTGTCGCCTGCCCCGGCAGGCTGCTCGACCACATGGAGCGCGGCAACGCCGACCTCTCCTCTGTCGAGGTGCTGGTCCTGGACGAGGCTGACCACATGTTCGACATGGGTTTCCTGCCGCAGATCCGTCGCATCGTACGGGCCGTTCCGCAGGACGCCCAGAAGCTGCTGTTCTCCGCCACCATGCCGGCGGAGATCCGCCACCTGGCCATGGAGGTGCTGCACGACCCCGTCACCGTGGAGGTGGCCCGCACCAAGCCGGTGGACACAGTCACGCACGCCCTCTATCCCGTACAGCGCAAGCGCAAGACCGAGTTGCTGCGGCAGCTGCTCAAGGAGCACGACCCGCGTTCGGCCCTGGTCTTCACCCGCACCAAGCACGGCGCCAAGCGCCTTGCCGAGCAGCTGGACCGGGACAATCACTTCGTCACCTCACTCCAGGGCAACCTGTCACAGCGCCGGCGCCAGGAGGCCCTGGACGGCTTCCGCGAGGGCCGCTACCACATCATGGTGGCTACGGACATCGCCGCCCGCGGCATCGACATCACCCGGGTCACGCACGTCTACAACTTCGACGTGCCCTCCACCGCTGAGGCTTACACTCACCACATCGGCCGTACGGGCCGCGCACAGCGCACCGGTGAAGCCTTCACCTTCATCACCAGCGATGACGCCAAACAGGTCCGCATGATCGAGAACGCCGTCGGACCCATAGAACGCGTCATGGTCCAGGACTTCGACTTCGATGCCGACGTACAGCCGGTGCAGCAGAACAACCGCGGACGTCGTGGCAGCCCGGGCCCGAGTGCCAGGCGCCAGCAGGGCGGCTCGAGGCAGTCAGGTCCGCAGCGCGAGGCGGGGGGCCCACAGGGCAGCCGGCGCCGTCGCAGTGGCTCACGCTCACGGAGTGGCGGGAATCAGCGCTCAGCCGGCCGTCGCGACCAGGGCAACCACTGAGAGACTGACACAGAGAAACAAAACAAGGCGGGATCCGGTACCGGATCCCGCCTCGCTGATTTCAGTCCGGGTTACCTAGGCCCAGGGAATCAGGCTGCGCCCCCAGGGCGTGGCAGCGGCGATGAGCACGAGGGAGATCAGATAGAAGATCCCCGCACGCAGGAAGTGCTGCCGGTCCGGCAGACTGGCCTTCTTGCCCATGGAGCTCCCGATGTGGGCTGCCACGACCGCCAGAACCATCATCAGGGCGTGTTCCACCAGGAAAAAGCGCAGTGCGGAGTCCGACATTGCGGCTCCCATGTTCTGCAGGCCTGCCTGGATCAGCGGGCTGACGAAGTAAAGCACCAGGCCGATCACCAGCTGGATGTCCAGAACCATGGTGTAGATCAGGCCCGCACGCCGGTCACCGGGGCCGAACTTGCGGCCGGACAGCCCGGAGAACATGGTCACAAGGGCGATGATGCCGGCCAGAACAACCAGCCAGCGCGTCAGGTTGTGAAGCCCCGTCAGGAACGAATAAAAATCCATTGAACCTATACCTTTCAGGCAGCCTGAGGGACGCGGAACAGTCTGTCAGCCAGATCAAACAGCATCTGCTTGCTGAACTTGCGCTTTCCTTCAGCCAGGCCAGCGCCATCCTGTGCCAATGCCAGGTGGCGGTAGACGTGGGAATCGAACGGATGCAGAACCACTTCCTTGAATACCGCGTGCCGCGGGCTTGCGCTCAGCAGCAGCACCGGCCGGTCGTCATGGTCCGACAGGCTCGCGGAGATGATGGTGGTCGGCATCTGGTATGGGCGTTCCATGCGGTAGATGTACTCGGTGAAGTCCGCCTGCTTGACGAAGCGGGCGACTTCCGAGTTCGCCGCGTACTCACGCATCCAGTCAAGCAGTTCGGCCCAGGCCGTGTAGAACTTCTGGTCAGCCTCGTTCATGCCGTCATTGTACAGCTTCGGGCGCGTGCCGAAGGGACGCACGGGCCGCCAAGGCAAGCGCGGGTATGATTGAGCGGTTGTGCCTGAAGACCACCCCCTGCTATCCGAACTGAACGAGCAGCAACGCGCCGCGGTGCTGCACTTTGAGGGACCCGCACTGGTCATCGCCGGAGCAGGTTCCGGCAAGACCAAGACCGTGGTTCAGCGCGTCGCCTGGCTCATCGAGGAACAGGGCGTGCTGCCGCAGCAGATCATGACGGTCACCTTCACCAACAAGGCCGCCGGCGAGCTGCGCGAACGCGTGCAGCAGCTGACCGGCGCGGGAGCCCGCGACGTCTGGGTGAGCACCTTTCACGGCGCCTGCCTGCGGGTGCTGCGCTCCTACGGCGAATTCATCGGGCTGGAACCCGGCTTCGCCATCTTCGATGACGCCGACCAGCTGGACCTGCTCAAGGAGATCCTGGGCACGGTACAGGGCCTGCAGGACGTGAACCCGCGCCTGCTCCGCTCCCTTATCGACCGTTCCAAGAGCAACCTGTGGACCCCGGAAGCCCTCGCAAGCCACCGGGAGCGCCTGTTCATGGGTTACGGCAACAGCAGCCTGCCCCTGGACCTGCTCACCGAAGTGTACCGGCGCTACGAAGCCCGCCTGCGGGCCCTGAACGGCGTGGATTTCAATGACATCCTCGGTCGCACCGTGGAGCTGTTCGACAGCCATGAAGAGATCCTGGAGCAGGTCCAGCAGCGCACCGTTTTCATGCACGTGGACGAGTACCAGGACACCAACCACGCCCAGTACCGCCTGACCCGCCAGCTGGCCTCGCGCGACCGCAACCTGATGGTGGTGGGCGATCCCGACCAGTCTGTCTACTCGTTCCGCGGTGCCGACATCAGCAACATCCTGGACTTCCAGAAGGATTTTGAGGGCGCAGCCGTCTACCGGCTGGAGCTCAACTACCGTTCGACCGGCAGCGTGATCAGCGTCGCCAACTCGCTCATCAAGGAGAACCTGGGCCGGCTGGACAAGGACCTGAGACCCGTCAAGGGCCAGGGCGAGAAGGTCCGGCTTTACCGGGCCATGGACCACCGTAACGAAGCGGAGTTCGTGACCCGCCAGGTTGAAAGGCTGCGCGCCAGCCATGGCCTGGACCTGAACGACTTCGCCGTGCTGTACCGCACCAACTCGCAGTCCCGCACGGTTGAGGAAGCGATGAGGCGCGCAGGCATCGCTGCCACCATCGTTGGCGGGGTGGGCTTCTACGACCGCATGGAAGTCAAGGACGTGCTGGCCTACGCCCGCGCGGCCCTCAACCCGGCCGATGACCTGGCCTGGCGGCGCATCCTCAACCGGCCCAAGCGTGGCATCGGCAAGACCAGCGAGGAGAATCTGGTCGCATGGGCCAGCCGCAAGGGCGTGCGCTTCTCCGACGCGGTCAGACAGGCCGAGGAAGCGTTGCGTGGCACGCCG
>CAZBBU010000109.1:0-5732 GCA_964489965.1 uncultured bacterium | reverse complement strand
CAAGCAACAGGATGGAGCCGGGCAGCACATCGCCGTAGAGGCCGTTATAGGTGACACCGACCCGCTTGCCGTCACCCGGGCTTGCGTCAGCGCAGGTCAGGTCGAAGCGGGCGCCGGGCTGCAGCTGTACGCGACCGTCTTCGAACACACCGACCCTGATCTTGGGGCCCTGCAGGTCCTGCAGAACGCCAACGGAACGGCCGGTGCGGGCTGCTTCCTTGCGGATCAGGGCGATGTTCTGTTCATGCACCTCACGCGTACCATGCGAGAAGTTCAGGCGAAACACGTTCACACCTGCGTGCAGCAGGCCCGTGATCATCTCACTGCTGCTGCTGGCTGGTCCGAGCGTGGCAACGATCTTGCTGCGTCGCCGGAGCATGTCAGGCGACGGTCTGGCGGCCGGGATTCCTTCCGCAGCGGTCACTGTCTGAACGCCCGCCTGCCCAGGAAGCGGGCGCCATCCGCGAGCTCATCCTCGATCTGCAGGAGTCGGTTGTACTTGGCAGTCCTGTCACTGCGGCTGGCGGAACCGGTCTTGATCTGGCCGGCGTTCACGGCTACGGCGAGGTCTGCGATGAAGGTGTCCTCGGTCTCGCCTGAACGGTGGCTGATCATGTTCCGGTAGCCGTGCGAACGGGCCAGTTCGATCGCCTCAAGCGCCTCGGTGAGCGTGCCAATCTGGTTCACTTTGACCAGGATGGCGTTGCCCACGCCTTCGTCCAGGCCGCGCTGCAGCCGTTCGGGGTTGGTCACGAACAGGTCGTCACCGACCAGCTGGACGCGGTCGCCGATCTCTGACGTCAGGCGCGCCCAGCCGCCCCAGTCATCCTCACCCAGTCCGTCCTCTATCGAGATGATTGGGTACTTGCCCACCCAGTCCTTCCAGTAGGCGATCATCTCGTCACTGGACAGCACGCGGTCTTCGGCCTTGAGGTGGTACTTGCCGGCCTGCAGGAACTCCGTACTGGCCGGGTCCAGGCCGATGGCGATCTGCTCGCCCGGCCGGTAGCCGGCGAGTTCGATGGCTCTCAGGATGACCTCGATGGCTTCTTCGTTGCTCTTGAGGTCAGGGGCGAAGCCGCCCTCATCGCCGACGTTGGTGTTGTAGCCACGCTCCTGCAGTACCTTGCGCAGCTTGTGGAAGGTCTCGACACCGGCCCTCAGTGCTTCACTGAAGGTGTCAAAGCCGACCGGGGCCAGCATGAATTCCTGCATGTCCACGTTGTTGTCAGCGTGCGCCCCACCGTTGATGACGTTCATCATCGGTACCGGCAGCACCCTTGCGCCGCTGCCACCAAGGTAACGGTAGAGCGGCAGTCCCAGGGTCTCCGCGGTGGCGCGTGCCGCGGCCAGCGATACCGCCAGAAGTGCGTTGGCCCCGAGGCGAGACTTGTTGGCTGTGCCGTCCAGTTCGAGCAGCACCCGGTCCACTTCAGTCTGATCGGCTGCGTCGAGCCCTTCCAGTACTGCGGCGATCTCGCCGTTGACGTTGGCAACGGCAGTGGCTACACCCTTGCCGCCGAAGCGCTCACCACCGTCACGCAGCTCGACGGCCTCGTGCGCGCCGGTCGAAGCGCCGGACGGCACCAGTGCATGGCCCATGAAGCCGCTTTCCAGCCGGACAGTGGCGCCCACAGTTGGGTTCCCACGCGAGTCAAGCTGTTCGAGCGCGTGGACTGATTCGATTCTGGTCATCTTTTCCTCCGCCTGTTCCGCGCGGCAGACTGGTTCCCTTGGGGAACGTCAGTCGACGACGGTTTTGAGTGGCACAACCATGGCCAGGTAACCCGGCTCGGCAACGCCCTTGATGATGGTGGGCGTGGTTGGGCCCGAGAAGTTCAACTGCACATCACCAGACAGCGGCTTGATCGCCTCGAGCAGGTAACGCGCATTGTAGGAGAGGGCCAGCTGGCCACCGTCCTTGTTCTCCGTGATGGTGACTTCCTCCCTGGCGCCACCGAAGCCCCCTTCCGCCGTGATGGTGGCCAGGTTCCCATCCAGATACACGTCGATCCGGTTGTTGCTGCCAGGGTCTGCGAGTACTGATACGCGCGCCACCGCTTCCTGCAGTTCCGAGCCCCGCAAAGTCACTTCGAGGGCCATGGAGCGGGGGATGATGCGGTTGTAATCCGGGAAGTTCCCTTCCATCAACTTCACGTTCATGCGGTAGCCGCCGGATTTCAGGCTGAGCTGCCCGTCCGTCAGTGCAAGCGCTGCGGTGCCGGTCCCATCCAGCAGGCGAGTGATTTCCTCAACCGCCTTGGCCGGCAGGATGAAATCGGCATCTATGCCACTCGATTCCTCCGAGTGGTACCAGGCCAGACGGAAACCGTCACTGGCGACGGCCCGGCTGTGACCTTCGTGCAGTTCCAGGCGAATGCCCCTGAACACGGCCTGGTAGTCGTTGACAGCGGCGGCGTAACGGACGTTGGCCAGGAGCCTGCTCAGCAGTTCCGAAGGCAAGCTGTGCGGGAACTCGGCAGGGAAGGACAGCACCGGAGTCTGCGTGGGATCCGTCAGCTGCAGCTTGGTATCGAAATTACCCGAGGTCACACGGACCTCACGATCGTCAAACTCCAGCTCCACGGTCTCCGCCGGCAAGGCCCTGACCACCTGACCGAACACCTGAGCGGGAATCGCCCAGGATCCTTCCGAACCAGTCACGTCAGCCGTGAGCTTGGCCTCCAGATCAATCTCCATGTTGGTACCGCTGAAAACCAGCTCGGAATCCGTAAGCCTTGCGAGCAGAGAACTGAGCCCCAGGTTGCTGCTGCGGGGCGGGATCACCCGTTCCAGGTGCGCAACCGTGCCGGCAAGTGCCTTGGTCGAGAGATGAACCTTCATCGGCAAGAAGCATACCCTGTCCGGCCCCCTGACTGCCTTGGCAACTGCCGCTGGCGTTTCGGTTTGTGCCGCCTGAGGGCGGCGGGAAAATCCAGATTCCTGAAAATGAATATCCGTAGTAGTAGGGCCTGTGGAAACTGGGGAAAACGCCTGACAATCCCATGACAACCGTAAAACTGCTGTGGAGATGACTGCGGATAACTCCACTGTCCCTGTGGATAACCCCGGGTTCTTTCCACAGCTTTCAACAGGCTTGGCTGGGCCGCAGGTTGTGCACAGGCCGCTCCGCAGCTTGTCCACAGGTCTGTCCGCACCTTATGCACAATCGCGTCCTGGACGGCGTTTCTGCGCTGTCGATGCGTCTGGGACGCGTTCCCCACCAGCCCCGGCAGCAGCCACGCCACGGCCGCACCGGGCGCGTGCTTGCGCCGGTGTGCCGGGCGTGGAGAAGCTGTGGATTACTGTTGGGCTGACAGGCCCAGGGAATGCCGGACTTCACGCAGTTTTCGCTGCAGGTCGGCGTCTTCCGACAGTTGTTCGGTCACCTTGTTGATGGAGTACATGACGGTTGAGTGATCCCGGCCCGAGAAGAACTGACCGATTTCCGGGAAGGAATGCTGGGTGTGCTCGCGTATCAGGTACATGGCAAGCTGCCTCGGCAAGACGAGTTCCTGGCGGCGTCCCTTGGAGCGGAGGTCCTTGACGTCGATATTGAAGATCTTGCCGACCTTGCGGAGGATCTCATCCATGTTCAGCACCACTTCGTTCGTACTGAACACATCAGACAACGCGTTGGCCGCCGCCTCTACCGTGAGGGCGCCGCCATTCATGCTGACGTGCACGATCACCCTCACCAGGGCACCCTCGAGTTCACGGATGTTGGACGTTACCTGGCGGGCGATGTACTCGGCAACGTCCGTGGGCAGCTTGACGTTGCGGAACTGGGCGTTCTGCTCCAGGATGGCCACACGCGTCTCGAATTCGGGGGGCTGGATGTCGGTGATGAGGCCCCATTCGAAACGGCTGCGCAGGCGGTTCTCCAGGGTGGGTATGTTCTTGGGCGGACGGTCGCTGGACAGGATTATCTGCTTGCCAGCCTCGTAAAGCGAGTTGAAGGTGTGGAAGAACTCTTCCTGGGTCTGTTCCTTGCCGGCGATGAACTGAACGTCGTCAACCAGCAGCAGGTCAACCGAACGGTAGCGCTCCCGGAACGAGTTGGTGTCCTTGCCACGGATGGCGTTGATCAGGTCGTTGGTGAACGCCTCGGTCGTCACGTACTCGATCGACAGGCTGGGGAAGCGTGCAGCCACTTCATGACCCACCGCGTGCATCAGGTGCGTCTTTCCGAGGCCGGCATCGCCGTACAGGAACAGTGGGTTATACGTCTGGCCGGGCCGTTCGGTGATGGCCTGGGCCGCCGCGTACGCCAGGTTGTTGTTGCTGCCCACCACGAAGCTCTCGAACCGGTACTTGCTGTTGAGGCGGGTACGGGTGGGTGCCGCGGCCGGCGAGTCGTCTTCTGACTCGGCCAGCGAGAACATGTCCTGCTGATGCGTGGCCTCGAGCGGCAGCACCTGAAAGCCGACCCTGGGCGCTTCCATTCCCAGCTGCTTCAGTCCCGCCTCGATGTGCGACAGGTAATTGTTGCGGATCCAGTCGCGGGCGAAGTTGCCGGCCACCCCGATCACGAATTCGCCGTCCTGTATGCCTACCGGCTTGACCTGATTGAACCAGGTCGTGAATTCGAGTTGCGGGATAGTGCTGCGCAGATGAGCCAGCAGTTCCTCCCAGATCGCATTTTCATGGTCGAGCATGAAACTTTCTCTCTTCTCTGCACGGAACCAGGCGCCGCCTGTCCGAAAACCACTAAGAATTGCGGACAGCCATCGCCGGTCCTTGTCCGAGGAGTGTATCAGATGCCGGCAGCCGGCTGACGGCTGTCAGGAGCCTACCGACCGGAAGGCTCACACGCGCTAAAGTGAACTCCGCAATGGCTGAACGGAAGGCACAACGGAGTTATGGGGTTGTCGTGGTGGGCGGCGGCCACGCCGGCATCGAGGCGGCCTGGGCTGCCGCGCGCCTGGGGGTGGAAGTGGCGCTGGTGGTGCAGAACCCCGAGCGTATCGGAGTCATGCCCTGCAACCCGGCGGTCGGTGGCCCCGGCAAGTCGCAGATGGTGTTCGAACTCGAGGCGCTCGGTGGGGTGATGCCGCGCCTGGCTGACGCCACAGCCATCAATACGCGCATGCTGAACGCGAGCCGTGGACCTGCCGTTAGGTCCCTGCGCGTGCAGAATGACCGGGACGCCTACGCCTGGGCGGCCCAGGACCTGCTGAGGAGCAATGACGGCATTGACATCATCGCCGGTGAGGTCGTCGAGATCGTGCGGGACGAGGCCGGCGTGCGGGGTGTGCTGCTCTCCGATGGCCGGGAACTGCTGACACCCTCGATCGTGCTGTGCACGGGCACCTTCCTGGCTGGCGTGGTCTGGTTCGGCAACCGCAGTCGCGAGGCGGGACGACAGGGTGAGGCCCCGGCACGCCACCTGTCCGCGAGCTTGCGGGCAAGCGGTCACGAGCTGCGCCGTTTCAGCACCGGTACGCCACCGCGCATCCGGGCCGACAGCGTTGACCTGTCGGCGATGCAGGAAGTGCCTGCTGACAACCCGGCGGGCTCCTTCACCGGCACGCCAGGACCCCGCGCGCTGTCCAGCCCCACCTGGCTGACGCACACCACCGCCGAGACGCACCAACTGATCGCCGACAACCTGGGTGAATCGCCCAACTACAGCGGCAACGCGGACGGCGCCTACCCGCGCTACTGCCCGTCGATCGAGGACAAGATCGTCCGCTTCGCTTACAAGGACCGGCACCTGCTGTTCGTGGAGC
>CAZBBU010000108.1:1443-5748 GCA_964489965.1 uncultured bacterium | reverse complement strand
GCCCAGGAACAGGATCAAGGTCATCCGCAACCCGGTGCTCACCGATGGGCTTCACGAAGCAGCAGCCGCCACACCAGCTGTGAAACTGCCTGAGAACTACCTGGTGGCTGCCGGCCGGCTGACAGCCCAGAAGAACTTCCCGCTGCTTATCGAGGCCTTCAGCCGCATCAGTGCGACCCAGCCCGACCTGCAGCTGGTGATCCTGGGTGAGGGCGAGGACAGGCCCCTGCTCGAGGAGCTCATCTCCAGGAAGGGCCTGGCTGAACGCGTGCTGCTGCCGGGCTTCCAGGCCAACCCCTACCCCTGGATCAGCCGCAGCCGTGGTTTCGTGCTCTCCTCGGATTGGGAGGGCCTGCCCACCGTGCTGATCGAGGCCCTGGCCCTGGGCGTTCCCCTGGTGGCCACGGACTGCCCGAGCGGTCCACGTGAGATCCTGGACGATGGCCGCCTGGGCCAGCTGGTGCCTCCAGGCGACGCTGACGCACTCGCGCAGGCGATGACCAGGGCGCTCGAGCAGGACGGGAATCCCGCCACAGACGAAGATCTGATCCCGTACACCGTACGCGCAGCTACTGATGCGTACCTGAAAGCACTGCGGGTAGCTGAATGAAGAGGCTGGGGCAGCTGGGGCTACTCGCCTTCGCGTTCGTGCTGCCCTGGGAAGACTCGGTCCTCATCCCTTACCTGGGCAGCCTGGGCCGCATCACCGGCCTGCTTTTCCTGCTGACAGCCATCCCGGTGCTGTTCAGGAGCAACCGGCTGCGCTTGCGCATGCCGTCACTGTTCGTGCTGGCGATGCTGCTGTTCGTGACCTGGTCCGGTCTCAGCCTGTTCTGGTCACTCGACCCGGCTTCGACACTGGCACACACCATGACGCGCCTGCAGCTGTTCGCCATGGCCTTCCTCATCTGGCACGTCATAGAGAAGCCGGACGAGGCCCGGCCCGTCATGCTGGCCTTCGTGCTCGGCTGCTATGTGGCCATCGGCAGCGCTGTCTTCAACTTCCTGAGTGGCAGCGAGTACGTTTACCAGCGCTACTCAGCCGCCGGCACCGACCCCAACGACTTCGCCACCACACTGGCACTCGGCATCCCCATGGCCTGGCTTCTCGTGCAGAAAGGACGCCAGGGAATCTGGTTCTGGCCGCTCCTGCTGTACCTGCCGGCCGTACTGGGTGCGATTCTCCTCACCTCGTCACGTGGTGGTGCCATCGTCACGCTGCTGGCACTGCTCGTGGTGCCGCTCACGCTGCGCTACCTGACGCTTCCACGCCGCATCGCCTTCTGGTTCGTGGTGTCCATGGGCGTACTGGGCATGATCTACGCCGCCCCACTCGTCTACGACACGGTCAGCGCCAGCATCGACCGGCTCTCAAGCACCACCAGTGAGGTCATGTCCGGAACCCTGAACGAGCGCGCGGAACTGTGGGACGCCGGCCTGCGGCTGTTCAATGACAACACGCTGCTGGGCGTCGGTGCCGGCGCACTGGAGAACTCCATAACGCCCTACGCAGGCCTGCCCAAGATAGCCCACCACACCTACATCTCCATACTGGTGGAACTGGGCCCGATCGGCCTGCTGCTGTTCCTGGCCTGCCTGCTGAGCGCGGCCCTGCCACTGCTCAGGTTGCCGCACCCGGAGAGACGCATCCTGCTGATACTGCTGCTGACCCTGGCCGTGGGACTCCTGCCGCTCACCTGGGAGGTACGAAAAGCCACCTGGTTCGTGATGGTACTGGCCACAACCTTCGGAACGGCGGTGCTGGCACCGGTGAGTAGGCGGCTCACCGCCCCGTCGTCACAGGCATGAGGATCCTGTTCGTGGTGACTGACCTGGACCTGGGCGGTGCCGAGGCACAGGTGGTGACCCTGGCCAGTGGCCTGGCTGGGCGGGGCCATCAGGTGGAGCTGGTCAGCCTCATCGACCCGGTTGCCCGTACCGAGCAACTGGGTGCCGCGGCCGTGCCCTGGCACTCACTGGGCATGAAACGCGGCCTGCCTGACCCACGCGGTCTCCTGAAGCTGCGCAGCATCATCAGACGCTTCAGGCCCGACGTGGTGCACGCCCACATGGTGCACGCCAACCTGCTGGCGCGGCTCACCCGCCTGCTGACGCGCATGCCCAGGCTGATCACCACCGCCCACAACACGATCGAAGGCGGAAGACTGCTCGACCTTGGTTACCGCCTGACCGACCGCCTGGCCGACCTGACCACCAACGTCAGCGACGCCTCCGTGGAGTCTTTCATCAAGCGGGGACTCAGCCGGCCGGGACGCATCACGGCTGTGGTCAACGGACTGGACCTGCAGCCGTTCATCGAAGCCGGCGCAGGGCGCGCTGCACGGCGCCTGGAACTGGGACTTGACTCGTTCAGCTGGCTGGCCATCGGCAGGCTGGTGCCGGAGAAGGACTTCGGCAATCTGCTGGCTGCGCACCGGCGCTTGCCGGCAGGCACCCGGCTGTTGATCGTCGGCAGCGGCCCTCAACTCGAGCAGTTGCAGGCCCAGGCCGGGCCGGGCGTCGAGTTCCTGGGACGACGCGACGACATCGCCGGGCTGATGGCCGCTGCCGACGGACTGGTCCTCTCCTCGCTGGTGGAGGGACTTCCCATGGTCCTGCTGGAGGCGGCCGCGTCGCGCCTTCCGGTGGTGAGCACGGACGTGGGTGGCACCAGCCAGATAGTCAGGCACGAGCAGACCGGACTGCTTGTTCAGTCAGGCGACCCCGAAGCGCTCGCACGTGCAATGCTCTTGATGATGGAACTCCCGGAAGAAGACAGGCGCCGACTGGCCGACTCCGCCCACGAATGGGTCAAAGCCAATTACGGACTCGCCAGCGTCCTGGACCGTTGGGAGGAGCTCTATGCGGCACCCTGAACGCAACGGACGGCTGCTTATCGCCGCCAGCATCCCCGAGATGATCGAGGTTTTCCTGCTGCCTTACGCCCGCCACATGCGCGCGCAGGGCTGGCGCGTGGACGCACTGGCCAACGGCGCCACGGAATCAGCCCAATGCCGCGAAGCGTTTGACAACGTCTATGACGCCGACTGGAGCCGCAATCCGCTGGATCCGCGCAACCTGATCCGCCTCCCCCGGGAGCTGCGCGACCTGATGGTGGAGAACGCTTACGACGTGGTGCACGTGCACTCGCCGGTGGCCGGCTTCCTGGTGCGCTTCGCCCTGCGCAAGCGCAACTGGCCCCGGGTGGTTTACACCGCTCACGGCTTTCACTTCCACAAGGAAGGCGGGCGAATCCGCAACCAGGTGTTCCGCACTCTCGAGAAGATCGCGGCGCCCTGGACGGACGAACTGATAGTCATCAACAGCGAGGATTACGAGGCTGCCAGGCGGCTGCGCCTGGTGCCAACCGGCCATCTGCACTTCCATCCCGGTATCGGCGTGGACCTGGGCCGCTTCCACTTCGAGCCGCTCACCCGCGAGGAGATCCTGGCCCGCCGCCAGGCCCTTGATCTGCCACCGGACAAGCCGCTGGTGCTGATGGTGGCCGAGTTCATTCCCCGCAAACGGCACGAGGACGCGCTGAACGCCTTCTCGGCCGTGTGGAGCGGTGCGCATCTGCTGCTGGTGGGAAAGGGCCCGCTTGAGGACGAGATGCGGCAGCAGGCCGCGGCACTCGGCCTGGGCCGGCGCGTGCACTTCCTCGGTTACCGTGACGACGTGCCGGAACTGATGGCCATCAGTCAGTTGCTGCTGCTGCCGTCACTGCAGGAGGGCCTGCCCATGAGCGTCATCGAGGCCATGAGCATGGGCGTTCCCGTCATCGGCACGGACATCAGGGGCACCCGCGACCTGTTGGCTGACGGAGCCGGGGTGCTGGTGCCGACGCACTCGCCGGCCGCGCTTGCACACGCCATGAATGCCCTGCTGGCGGACAAGGAGCATCGTGACCTGTTGCGCGTCAACGCCCGCGAGCGGGTGCGCGAGTACGACCTGGGGCCGTTGCTCGAGGTACATCAGGAACTGTACGAGAAGCTGCGTGACTCAGTCGGCCGGGACCTGAAGATCGAGGCCCAGTCGGTTGCTGCCGCGGACCGCGTTCCAGACTGAGTTGCCAGCGGAATCGTTCGAGGCGAAGCGGATGCTGTACGCCGGGTCATCCCGCAGGCTGGCCGCCGCGTCGGGCAGGGCCAGCTCCAGCTGCAAGTTGCCCGCTGGCAGGTCGGCTGGCAAGGTGAAGCTGAGCCTGCCTATGGTCTCGCCGCTCAAAGGCAGCACCTGGCGCGCGTCCGCGGCCAGGGTCAGGCGCTGCACCTCGGAACCACGTACCAGCAGCAGTTCCAGCGG
>CAZBBU010000108.1:0-1433 GCA_964489965.1 uncultured bacterium | reverse complement strand
TTGTAGAGTTTGCCGAAGCCGGTGTTGCGGATGCCGATGGTGAGCACGTTACCGGCTTCCAGGCTGGCACCGATCAGTTCGAAGCGGTAGCCGAGGCGGCGGGAGATCTCGTTGAAACAGCCTTCGTCGCGCCAGCCCTGGAGGACCGGCCGGTAGTAGCCCAGGTTCAGGTAGTCCCAGTGATACTCGTTCAGTTCGGCGAGTGCATTGGGGCAAAGTTGGCGACTGGCTGGTTCCGCGGCGATGCTGCAGGTCTCACCGCCGGTGACGGTGAAGGGCGCCATGGCTCGTGCGTAACTGCGGTCGCTGGGGCTGCCGTAGGTACCCACGTCATCGCTGCCGGACAGGAAGCAGTCATTCACGAAGCCGAGTCGCGCCTGAGCGGCTGTGGTGAAGGCCAGCGCCGGGTCGAACGGCTCGGAATCGCCAAGCACGTGGCGGAGGTGATAGGGCGTGCGCACCTGCACCATCCGTTCTGGCGGCATGGCTTGAAGCAGTGCCTGGCCGATGGTGCGCTTGTTGCCCGCCTCGGTCAGGCCATTCTGACTGCCGTGCCATTCCCCCCACAGTCCGATGAAACCGGCCTGCAGTACCGCGATCACGTCACTGTTGGCGCGCAGTACTGGAGTCAGCTGCCCGATGTGGCGTTCCACCCAGCTGAGCGTGGTGTCCGGGCCGTCACCGAAGTTGTAGGCGAAACGCACGATGACCTTGCTGCCTGACGCCCGGACGGCAGCGAAGCCCCTGCTCAGGTCATCAAGCAGTGCCTGCGGCAGGTCTGACTGGCGCCACTCATCCAGGAAGACGTAACTGCGGAACAGCGTCACCTGCGGGTTCTCGGCATGGACAGTGACGTCTTCAGCCAGTGACATCTCCTCGTGGAAGCCACGCTCAGGGTTGGGGAAATCGGTTGCATCGACGCAGTAAGTGACCTGGTAGCCGGACAGCTGCTGGCACTGGGCTGCAGGTGGTGGCGGTTCGTACTCCGGTGGCCCTGGTTCGTCCGCCGGTGGATGCACGGCACAGGCGGTCGTGGCCAGCAGCAGTGCGGCAATCAGCAACCGTAGCCTCATGCGGAACCCATGTCAGCTTCGGTCGTGGTAGGCGTGCCGCGCCTGATCACCCGCAGCAGCTGGAGGAGGTAGCCGGCCAGTACCCCGAAAACTATGGCGAGGGCAAGGCTGCTGAGCATTCCGCGTCCATCGGGTTCAGCTGGCACCCGGGCTTCTCTGAGCAGGCTGAGCTGACTGAGCGGCAAGGTTGACTGCAGTTCCGCCAGATCCGTCACGCGCTGATCGCGTGCCAGCTGCAGCTCCTGCCGGGCGGGCGAGCCGGCTTCTGCCGTGGCCAGTTCGGCGTCCAGCTGGGCCAGTTCCTGACGCAGGCGGTCGTTCCAGTCCTGCAGCGGGCGCAGCGTCCGCTGCCGGTCCCAT
>CAZBBU010000107.1:0-5771 GCA_964489965.1 uncultured bacterium | reverse complement strand
TCAGGGAGACGCGATTCACAGATGCCCAGGCCAACCACCCTCAACCCTTGTCGACCCTGGCAGGCGTTCCCGTGAGAGCTTCGCTCTTCATCGCCTGCTACAACGACACCTTCTACCCGGAGGTCGGCAAAGCCACCGTGCGGGTGCTGGAGCGCATGGGCGTAAAGGTGGACTTCCCGATGACCCAGACCTGCTGCGGCCAGATGCATTTCAACTCCGGTTACCGCAGGGAAGTCGTGCCGATGATGGAGAACTTCCTGCGGGCATTCGCTGACTCCGAGCTGATCGTGGCTGCCTCGGCCTCGTGCGCCGGGCTGGTCCGTGACCTGTACCCCGGACTGGCTGATGAGCACCTGGACGCGGCCACGGCCAGCGAAGTGAAGGAGCTGGCCGCGCGCACCCACGAGCTGAGCATGTTCCTGACCGGTGTCCTGCAGACGGACGACGTGGGCGCCTACTTCCCGCACCGGGTCACCTATCACCCGACCTGCCACTCCATGCGTATGCTCGGCGTCGGCGATGCACCAGTCCGGTTACTCCAGAACGTGGCCGGCCTTGAATACGTCCCGCTGCCCAACGCGAACGAGTGCTGCGGCTTCGGGGGAACGTTCGCCGTCAAGAACTCGGACACTTCGATGGCGATGCTTACGGACAAACTGTCGTCCGTACTGAGTACCCGTGTGGAGTACTGCACCGCGGTCGACACATCCTGCCTGATGCACATCGGCGGGGCGCTGCACCGGCAGCGGGCACCTGTCCGCACGCTGCACATCGCGGAGATACTGGCCAGCACGGCAGCCGACTACGGTGAGAAGCATGTCTGAGCGGGTCGCACTGCCCACTTTCCAGCAGAAGGCGAAGGTGTCACTGCGCGAGGGACGACTGCGGGCGAACCTGCACAAGGCAGCGACCAACATCCGCGCCAAGCGCGACGCGGTGGTCAGCGAACTGCCGGACTGGGAGGAGCTGCGCCAGCGGGGCAAGGCTATCAAGAGCGCCGCCATGGCCAACCTGCCGGAGCTGCTGCTTGAGCTGGAGGAGAGGGTCAGCGCGGCGGGCGGCACTGTCCACTGGGCACCGGACGCTGCCGCAGCCAACCGGATTGTCACGTCCATCGCCCTGAAGCACGAGGTCGACCGGGTCATCAAGGTCAAGTCGATGGTCACGGACGAGATCGGCCTGAACAGAGCACTGGCCGGGGCGGGAGTTCAGGCGTTCGAGACGGACCTCGCTGAACTGATCATCCAGCTGGCCAAGGAGACGCCGTCGCATCTCCTGGTTCCGGCGATACACAAGAACCGGACCGACATCAGGGACCTGTTCCGCCGGTCCATGAACCTGCCGGAACTGAGTGACGATCCGGTCGAGCTGGCCGAGGCGGCCCGGCAGTACCTGAGGCAGCTGTTCCTGACAATGAAGATGGCGATCAGCGGTGCGAACTTCGCGGTCGCAGACACCGGCAGCATCTGCGTCGTCGAATCCGAAGGTAACGGCCGGATGTGCGTGACGCTGCCCGAGGTGCTCGTGACGGTGATGGGCATCGAGAAGGTGCTGCCGACCTGGCGCGACCTCGAGGTCTTCATGCAGCTGCTGCCACGCTCCTCGACCGGCGAGCGGAAGAACCCGTACACGTCCATCTGGACCGGCGTGCACGAGGCTGACGGCCCGCGCGAGTTCCATCTGGTGCTGCTCGACAACGGCCGTACTGACGTGCTTGCCGACGAGGTGGGGCGTCAGGCCCTGCACTGCATCCGCTGCAGCGCGTGCCTGAACGTCTGCCCCGTTTACACCCGGGCCGGCGGCCACGCTTACAGCTCCGTGTACTCCGGTCCGATCGGTGCCATCCTGACTCCGCAGCTGCTGGGCCCCGGCCATGCGGACTCACTTCCGTTCGCCTCGACCCTGTGTGGCGCCTGCAAGGAAGTGTGCCCGGTGGATATCGACATTCCTGAGGTACTGGTGCACCTTCGCAACCGTGCTGTCGACACCGGGAATGCCGGCGCCGCCGAGGGCCTGGCGATGAAGGCCGCCGCGAGGGTGCTGGCCTCGCCGCTGCGCTACCGCGTGGCGCAGAAGGCAGCACGGGTCGCACAGGTGCCGCTGAAGCGGGAAGGCTGGCTCACGAACCTGCCCGGTCCGCTGGCCGCCTGGAGCGCGATGCGTGACATGAGAGCGATCGCCCCCTCCACCTTCCGTGAGTGGTGGGCCCGCGAGAGGGCCGACACCGATGAGTGAACGGGAAGCCATCCTGACCCGGATCCGCCAGGCGCTCGGAACGCAGGGCGGGCGGCAGGAACCGGTTCCTGACCGTCCGCCACCAGCCCGGCAGGACGCTGACCGGGAGATGTTCGCTGACAGGCTGGTCGATTACGGCGTGCGCTTCAGCAGCGTCAGCAGGGAGGGCCTGCAGGGCGATCTGGAACGGCTGATCGCCAAACGCATGACCCACGCCGGTGGCCCGCTGCTCGTGCCGGCCGACCTGCAGCCACAACTGGCCAGCCACGGGGCGAGGCTGCCCGGACAGTGGGAGTATGTGAGCGACCCACGGCCGCACGGCAGCCCGCTGGACAACCCCACGCTGGACGCGTCGGCAGGTGTGATCACCATGGCCGGACTGGCGGTTGCCGAAACCGGCACGATTATCCTGGACTCAGGCCCCGGTCAGGGCCGGCGCGCCCTCAGCCTCGTTCCCGACTGGCACCTGTGCATCGTCCCGGTCGAAACGCTTCTGCAGACGTTCCCGGAAGCCGTTGCCAGCCTGCAGCAGCGCCACGGGGAGAAGTGGCCGCCGCTTACCCTGATTTCGGGGCCGTCAGCCACTTCTGACATCGAACTGCACCGCATCGAAGGGGTTCACGGACCCCGCACCCTGACCGTGATCCTGGTCAGCTGAACTTCACATCGTCAGCAGGAAGCTCTGGCCCCAGTTCAGGTGTTCCTCCATCAGCCTGGCGGCCAGCGGGCCGTCACCGTGACGGATGGCCTCGACGATGCCCAGGTGCTCTTCGTAACTGCTCTTCATGCGGGTACGGCGCTGACCGACCACGCGGGTGATCACTCGGGACAGCTTCTCGTGCTGGTGCGCCATCACCCGGGAAACCTCCTGGTTGCCCAGCGCGTCCGCCAGCAGCAGGTGGAACTCGCCGTCCAGCTGACGGTAGTAGGCCAGGTCATCCTTCTTGCCGGCCTGCACCTGCTCCTCGAGGTTGCGGGTCAGCTCCCCGTCCACCTTGCTTGCCAGGTTGCCGGCGAGCCGCTGCACGATGAAGCACTCCAGCGCCATACGCAGCTCGAAATGGTCGACCACTTCGTTGACCGACAGTTCGGCGATCACCACACCCCGCTGTGGCGAGACGATCAGGTAACCCTCCATATTCAGCCGCTCGATAGCCGAGCGCACGGGTGACTTGCTCATCTCGAACAGTTCAGCCAGTTCCCGCTCCGAAACGAAGCGGCCGGGCGCGAGGTCGCCCTCGATGATCATCCGTTTCAGCTTGTCATAGGCGATGTCTTTCAGCAGCATCGGCCGTGGACTGTTGAGAGTGGACCTATCCATCTGCTGGACCCGGTTGTCTTGCTCGGCTGCCAGCCGGCTTGGCGGCACCCGACTCCTTCCTGATCGTGCGCCTGGTCAGCCGCGCTATGTACATGTTGCGCAGGCTGTCGATCGCTACCGAGAAGAAGATGACGAGAGCCAGGATGATGGGTTGCACGAAGATATCCACGCGTGTGAACACGAGTCCTGACTGAACCATCTGGATCATCACTGCACCCAACACCGTACCCGGAAACACCGTGCCCACGCCACCGAAGAGGCTGGCTCCACCCAGGACTGCGGCGGCGATCGCGTCGAGTTCATCCATCTCGCCGAACGCCGGGTTGACGATCCCGAGCTGGGATATACCGACGAATGCGGCGAGCGCGGCGCAGAATCCACTGATGAGGTAGACGGCCCCGATCGTGCGCCTGGGACTGAGTGCGCTCTTCTCCGCGACCTCGGCGTTGTTGCCCACCGCGTAAACCCGCCTGCCGAACGGTGTGAAGCGCAGGATGATCGCCGCGATGAGGACCACGACCGCGAACACCCAGATGCTGATGGGCACTCCCAGTGGCGTGAGCGAGGACAGCGTGAACACGTCGTTGGGCAGCGTGATCCCGCGCGAACGGGTGATGGCCAGGCCGAGACCCCTGCCGGCGATGAGTGTACTCAGCGTGACGATGAACGGGATCACGTTGAGTCGCGTGATCAGGAACGCGTTCACGGCCCCGAAGGCCACGCCGGTGGCCAGGCAGCCGAGCAGGCCGAGCCAGATCGGCGCGTCGTAGGTGACTACCAGCAGGCCGAACACGACCGCGGCCAGATACATGATGCTGCCCACGGACAGGTCGATGCCGGCCGTCAGCAGCACGAAAGTCATGCCGACGGCGAGGATGCCGATGTGTGAAGACTGCTTCAGGATGTTCAGGAAGCTGGACCACTCAAGGAAGCGGGGGGCCAATGCGCCGAATACCGCGAAGATGATCAGGAACAGGATGATCGGGCTGTAGTTGAGCAGGGCAAGCAGGACGCGTTCCCCTCTTGTGCGGGTGTTCATCTGTCCTCCCCGAAGGCCGCGGCAAGAATCCGCTCGGGCTCGAACTCTGCCTGCGTGAATTCGGCCGCGATTTCACCGTTGTGCATGACAAGTATGCGGTCGCAGACGCCTCGGAGTTCATCAAGTTCAGAGGAGATGATCAGCACGCCTGCGCCCTGGTCAGAAAGCTCCTGAATGAGCGTGTAAACCTCGTACTTGGCACCGACGTCAATGCCGCGCGTCGGTTCGTCCAGCATGAAGATGCGCGGTGAGGAGTTGATCCACTTGCCCAGCACCACCTTCTGCTGGTTGCCGCCCGACAGGCTCTTCACCGCCTGTTCCAGCGAGGCCGCCTTGATGCGCAGGTCCCCGCCGGTCTTCTCAGACTTGCTCAGCATGCTGCGGCGGTTGAGAGCGCCGAGCGGCGGAGCGGCATGTTCATTCAGCGTGACCAGGCCGATGTTGTCGACGATCGAAGCGTCCATCATCAGGCCTTCCTCGCGGCGGTTCTCCGTAACGAACGCGAGGCCGCGACGGATTGAGGTGCGCGGGCTGCCGGTGGTGACCGGCTTGCCGTCCAGCGTTATGGTGCCGTCACTGTGCGGGTCCAGTCCGAACAGGATCCGCGCGAGTTCGCTGCGGCCCGAACCCATCAGTCCGAACATGCCCAGCACCTCACCGCTGCGCAGGCTGAAGCTGATGTCGTGGACAATCCCCGGCTGGGACACGCCGGACAGTTCCAGCAGCACGTTGTCACGGATGCTGTCGGTCTTCTCCGGGTACAGGTTGTCGATGGTGCGTCCGACCATGAGCGAGATCAGCCGGCTGGAGCTGTAGTCCCCGACCGGTCCCGTCTCGACCAGTTGACCGTCACGCATCACGACGATCCGGTCGGACAGGTTCAGTACGTCCTTGAGGATGTGCGAGATGTAGATGATCGCGGTTCCGCTGTCGCGCAGGCTTCCGATGATGCGGAAGAGCCGCTCGGTTTCCCGGTCGGTCAGCGAGGTGGTCGGTTCGTCGAAGATGATCAGCCGCGCGTCGGCGTTGACTGCCTTGGCGATCTCCACCAGCTGGCGTTCACCGGCAGTAAGGCTGTCGAGCCGGGCGCCCGGGCTGATGTCCAGTCCGACCTGCTGCAGTACGCGGCGCGCACCGTGCTGCATGGCGCGCCGGTCCAGGAAGGGCGTGCCCTTG
>CAZBBU010000106.1:0-5863 GCA_964489965.1 uncultured bacterium | reverse complement strand
CCGAACAGCTCGCGGTTGGGGTCATGCCTCTCGCCCACCGTCATGCCGTCCGCCACCACGGCCGAGAGCAGGCTCTCAAGCGCAGCCAGGATCGCGATGGCCATGGCGGAACGGACCAGCACGGTCAGGTCCAGGTTCATCTGCGGCCAGGTGATTTCGGGCAGGGTCTGCGGAATGAGGCCGATGCGGGGCACCTCGGAGAACACCGGCAGCAGCGAGACGAGCGTGACGGCCAGCAGCGCCACGATGCCGGCCGGAATCGCCCGGAGTTTGAGCGGGCGTCCCCAGACGATCATCACGGCCACCGCCAGCAAAGTGAGCAGCGGAGCTTGCCACTGGGGTGTGGCCGCGAAGTCCTGCAGCGCCTGCCAGCTGGCCAGCAGGATCGATTCGTGCCCGGCAGCGGGCTCCAGGCCGAACAGCCCCGGCAACTGCTGCAACGCGATGATTATGCCGATGCCGTTCGTGAAACCGGAGATGACGGGCCAGGGAATGTAGTGGATGTAACGGCCCACGCCCAGGAACGCGAGCAGCAGCAGCATCAGGCCGGCCAGCAGTCCCAGGATGGGCAGAGCCTGCACCCCGTAATTGGCCACGACGGGCAGCAGCACCACGGTCATGGCGCCGGTCGGCCCGCTCACCTGGAAATTGGAGCCGCCGAAGATGGCGGCGAGCGTTCCGGCCACCACTGCAGTGATGAGGCCGGCAACGGCACCGGCACCGGACGTCACGCCGAACGCCAGCGCCAGCGGCAGCGCCACAACGGCCACGGTCAGGCCAGCCAGCAGATCCTGGCGCCATTTGCTCAGGTCGTAATCGTCACGCCGGGGCAGGAAGCCCCTCAGTCTGGTCAGAAAGACAGGTTGTCTGCTCAATTCGGAAACGCACCACCCTGGAACATCCCGGTTGCCTGGCAGCAATCGTTTTACTGATGATACGTCCGGGCGCCTGGCTGCTGTGTTCCCAGGTCAGGCTGACCCATCTAGCAAAACCGTGTTTCGTAGGATAGAGTCTCCCATGAAAAGAATTCTGACTTTTCTGGCAGTGCTTATCGGCAGCTTCACCCTCGCCCAGCAGGACGACACCCTGCGCATCGCAGTTGTGACGGAGCCGACCAGCCTCGACCCCATCACCACCAACAACATCCCCTCACGCCTGGTTTTCATGCAGATCCACGACGGCCTGGTGGCCTACGGCCAGGACCTCTCCATCCAGCCCTCGCTGGCTGAATCATGGGAGATCAGCGAGGACGGCCGCGTCTACACCTTCACCATGCGTGAAGGCGTCACCTTCCACAACGGCGACCCGCTTACCTCGGAAGACGCCGCCTACGCCATCACCACCAGCCAGAACCCGGACCTGCAGAGCCAGTGGCTCGGCATCCTCTCCGGCGTCCTCAGCGTGGAAACCCCCGACGAGCAGACCCTGGTCGTGCGCCTCGAGAACCCCGACGCATCGTTCCTGGACCAGATCGTCTACCTGGGCATCCCCAACGCCGAGGTGCACGCCTCCATCGGCGCTGACGCCTACGCCATCAACCCCGTCGGTACCGGCCCCTTCAAGTTCGTGTCCTGGACCCGCGGTGAACGCGTGGTGCTGGAAGCCAACCCCGATTACTGGGTGGCAGAACCCAACATCGGCAGCGTAGAGTTCCGCGCCATCCCCGAGCGCTCCGTGGCAGCCATCGAGCTCGAGGCCGGCGGCGTGCACATGGCCCAGTCCCTGGCCGCCGAGGACCTGCTGCGCCTGCAGGACAGCGACAGCATCACCATCGACAGCGTGCCCACGCTCAGCTACTACTACCTGGCCATCAACCAGCACAGCGGCCCGCTGGCCGACGCCCGTGTGCGCCAGGCACTGCAGTACGCCATCCCCATGGACCAGTTCGTGGACACCATCTTCCAGGGCGTCGGCGCCATCCGTGCGTACAGCAGCTTTGCCCCCACCAACCAGGCATATGACCAGGGCCTGGTGGACGATTACCCGCAGTACGACCCGGAGAAGGCCCGCGAGCTCCTGGCGGAAGCCGGCTACGCTGACGGCTTCAGCACCACCATCTACACCCCGACCGACAGCAACCGCCGCCAGCTGGCCGAGCTGATCCAGGCCGCCCTCTCACAGGTGGGCATCAGCGCCGAAGTCGCGCCCGTCGAGTTCGGCACCCTGCTGCCCCTCACCTACTCCGGCGAGGCACCCATGTGGATCCTGGGCTGGACCAACGGCGTGGACCCGAACAACTACATCTACGACATGTTCCACTCCGACCCCAGCGCCTGGGCCGAAGACGCCGTGACCTTCAACAGCGTCCGCTACGACAACCCGGAGGTCGACGCGATGCTGGAAGAAGCCCGCATCCTGACTGACATGGACGAGCGCCTCGCCATCTACCACGAGGCCGCCCGCATCATCTTCCTGGACGACGTCGCCCACATCCCCGGCTACCACCAGACCAGCACCATGGCCTACCTGAACACCGTTCAGGACGTGGTGGTCGATCCCAACAGCGGCATCCTGCTCGTAACCCCCTACAACAACGTCTCACTCGAAGCAGCACAGTGACCAAAAAACTTCTGATCAACGGCATAAACCTCTTGGTTGACGAACAGGGCGCGGATAACGCGCCCCTGTTCATCGGCCATCACGGTGCACCCGGCCTCTCCAGCCACGCCGAACCCAAACGCGCCTTCGGCAAACTGTCCGAGTGGCTCAAGGTCGTGACCTTCGACGCCCGCGGCAGCGGCGAGTCCGATTACGTGGGCCCCTACACCCACGAGCAGTGGGCCGCGGACATCGACGCCATCCGCCAGCACTTCGGCGCTGACAAGGTGATCATGGGCGGCGGCTCCTACGGCGGCTTCATGTCACTCGAGTACGCCCTCGCCTACCCGCAGCACGTGCAGGCGATCGTGTTGCGTGACACCGCGCCGCGCAACTACCGCGACGCCGCCATCGCCAACGCACGCGCCCGCGCCAAAGAGTTCCCGGCCATCACCGAAGACGTGCTGCAGCGCGTCTTCGACGGTCAGATCCGCTCCGATGACGATTACCGCGAGACCTTCAAAGCCATCGCCCCTCTCTACGACGTGAACCACGACCCGCAGAAGACGGCAGAGCGCATCGCAGCCACCCGCTTCAACCACCTGAGCAACAACTACGCCTTCGCCGTGAACCTCAAGGACTGGGACATCCGTGACCGCCTGCACGAGATAAAGGTGCCGGTGCTCATCACCGTGGGCCGGCACGACTGGATCACACCCGTGGAGGCCAGCGAGGAACTGCACGCAGGCCTGCCGGACAGTGAACTGGTCATCTTCGAGAACTCCGGCCATTCGCCCCAGATCGAGGAACACGACGCCTGGTTCGAGACCGTGCGCGAGTTCCTGGACCGCCGCGGCTTCCTGGGCTGAGCCGCACCCGGAAGGACAGATACATCACATGAGCTCCTGGAGCAAGAAATACGACGGCTACCGTTCTTTCCAGTACCTGGAAGCGGGCCGTGACTACAAGGACTTCGAACTCGTACCAGAGCTGGGCCGCGTGCCCGAGTACAAGGTGCCGGTAAGCGCCGAGCAGGAGAAGCGCGTCGAAGACATCATCCGGAACAACCTCGTCATCTCACTGCACGACCACTGCTTCGTGGCGCCAAAGAACCTGAACGAGTTCTGGGAATGGCGCCGCCAGGGCCGCGACTGGACTGGCTACGAAGGCCTGGCCCACAGCGGCATGGACGCCGTGTTCGACAACATGATGAACGGCACCGCGATGATCACCAGCAAGTGGGGCTGGAAGTGGGACGACATCATCTACGACATCGGCATGCGCCTGTCTGACATCGCCCACCAGGACCTGGTGAAGCTGGCCCTGACCACCGAGGACATCCGCAACGCCAAGAAGAACGGCCAGGTGGCCTTCGTCATCTCGCTCGAAGGCGCCGCGATGATAGAGAACGAGCTGGACCGCATCGACATCCTCTACGGACTCGGCGTGCGGGCGCTCGGCATCGCCTACAGCGAAGGCAACGCGCTGGGCGCCGGCCTGCGCGAACCCAACGACGGCGGTCTCACCGTGTTCGGCCGTCAGGCGGTCAGGCGCATGAACCAGCTCGGCATCGCCATCGACATCTCCCACTCGGGCGACCGGACCTCGCTGGACACCATCGAGTACTCCGAGAAGCCCATCTTCATAACCCACGCCGGTGCGCGCGCGCTGTGGGACAGCCGCAGGCTCAAGCCGGACGAGGTCATCAAGGCCTGCGCGGCCAAGGGTGGCGTCATCGGCATCGAAGCAGCGCCGCACACGACCATCACGCAGAACCAGCGACGCCACAACATCGACTCCTTCATGGAGCACTTCGAGTACTGCGTGGACCTGGTCGGCATCGACCACGTGGCTTTCGGGCCCGACCTGCTCTACGGCGACCACGTGGCGCTGCACGACACGCTGTCTGAAGCGCTGTCGATCGGCGCCTCCAAGGGCGCCCAGGAGTTCCCGAAGGTCGAATGGGTGGAAGGACTGGAGAACCCCACGGAGGCGTTCCCCAACATCATCCGCTGGCTGGTGGCACGCGGTTACAGCGACGAGGACATCGCCAAGGCGGTTGGCGGCAACATCATGCGCGTGCTGGACGAGGTCTGGCACAAGTGACTTTCTTGAACGAGGAGCAGCAGTTTTGAACGAGCTTGAGAAACAGGTACTGGACCAGATCTCACTTGACGCCCCCTGGGCGCTCATCGAAGAGTTCTCCACCATGGTGCGCGAGCATCCCACGGACGTGAACAAGGCCGCCGACGTGATCGCCCGCCGCCTTGGTGAACTGGGCATACCGGTCACCATGCACGAACCCAGCCTCTACCTGAGCCTGCCCAAGCCGTCCGCCGTGAAGGTCGGCGACCGCGAGTTCCGCGCCAAGGCACCTTCCATGAGCGCCATCGCAACCGAGGGCGTCAGCGGCGAGCTGGTGTTCATCGGCATCGACCGTCAGGCGCAGGTGGCTGACGATGTGTTCGACTTCAGCTCCGCCGAGATCCTGGCCCGCACCGACGTGCGCGGCAAGATTGTGGTCACCGAAGGCTTCGCCGGCCCGGCCAACGTGGCTGAGTTCGAAGCCGCCGGCGCCGCCGCCGTCATCGCGGTGAACTTCGGTGAGGACGTGCACTGGGGCACCTGCACCTCGATCTGGGGCTCACCGGACCTGCATGACCTGCCGCGCAAGCCCAAGATTCCCGCCGTGGCCGTGAACCGACCCGACGGCGAGGCACTCATGGAGCTGGCCCGCGCCGGCGCCCAGGGCACCGTGATCGCCAACCTGGAAGAGGGTTGGTACCAGTCGAAGGTACCGGTGGTGGAGATCCCCGGCAGCAGCGAGCCCGACAAGTTCGTGCTGCTGCACGGCCACTACGACTCCTGGGACGTGGGCGTGGGTGACAACGCCACCGGTGACGCCACGATGCTGGAAGTCGCCCGTCTGCTGTGGAACAACCGTGACAAGCTGCGCCGCAGCGTCCGCATCGCCTGGTGGCCCGGCCACTCCACCGGCCGCTACGCCGGCAGCACCTGGTTCGCTGACGAGTTCGCCATCGAACTTGATGAAGACTGCGTCGCACAGATCAACTGCGATTCACCCGGCTGCCGCTGGGCCACCGAATACAAGGACGTGTCCCTGACCGCGGAGACCGAGGCGTTCGCCGCGGGCGTGATCAGCGACGCCGTCGGCAAGCCGCTGTTCGCCGAACGCGCGCACCAGGCCGGCGATTACTCGTTCAACAACATCGGCATCTCCGGCTACTTCATGCTCCTGTCCACCATGCCCGACGACCTGCGCGCCGAGAAGGGCTACTACGCGGTGGGCGGCTGCGGCGGCAAC
>CAZBBU010000105.1:0-5889 GCA_964489965.1 uncultured bacterium | reverse complement strand
GTTCACCGAAGCCTGCCACGGTGCCGGGCGTCATGATTGACGTGTAGCCGCGCAGGTTCCTGTGATCGTCAAAGATCGGAAAGCGCCACAGGTCCGTGAAGCCCCGCACGTCCTTCTCCCAGATGTCTGGGCGCATCCTGGATCCGATGCGGGGCCAGAAGCCGTGATGTGAGAACTTCCCGGTCGCTGCTTCATAGACTGTTGCCGCGCCCCAACCGCCAAGTCCGCACATGAACGGATCCATGACCATCTGCATGAATCCGGCACCGATGGCCGCATCGAAAGCGTTGCCGCCGGCCTCCAGTATCTGCGCGCCGCGCTCTACGGCCAATGGTTGGGGTGCGGTTACAACGCCTTTCATAAGACTGCCTCCAGTGCATTCATCCGATTACGCCGTCGCGGCGCAGCTCGGCAAGGTCGTCCTGGTTCAATCCTGCCAGGTCTGTGAGTACTGCTTCAGTGTCCGCACCGAGCGATGGGCCCGCGGCCGGTGGCGGAGGAGTCGATGATGGTCTCACGGGTCCGGCGATCTGCCTGAGTTCACCGAATTCCGGGTGCTGCAATGTGACGATCAGGTCCGTTGCCGCGACCTGTTCATCGTGCAGTGCCGTTGCCAGATCGTTGACGGGGGCGACGGGAACGCTGCCTTCGAGCCGTTCCAGCCAGGTTCGGGTGTCGTATTCAAGGAACCTCTCTTCCAGCAGGCTCAGCAGTTCGTGTCGATGCGTGAAGCGCCCGGGCATGGCGGCGAAACGGCTATCCGAGAGCAGCTCGGGCATGTCCATTCCGGTTGCCAGCGCGCGGAAGAAGGCGTCTGTCTGGCACATGACCATCAGCCAGCCGTCGCTGGTGCGGAACAGTTGCGAGGGGACGATCGACGGGTGGCCGCCACGCGGCATGCGCTCGGGAACGTAATCGCGGGCAAGCACCCATCCGGACACGTAGTTGGTCAGGTTGAAGGCGGTTGCGAACAGGCTGGTGTCCAGGTCGCCGCCCTGCCCGGTTTCGCGGGCGCGGTGCACGCCGGAGAGGATGGCGACAGCGGCCGCCATGCCGGCTGAGAAGTCAACGACGCTCACACCCGCCCGTGCCGGAGGTCCGTCCGGTTCCCCGCCCAGGGCGGCCATCCCGGTGAGGGCCTGCACGATGTAATCGTAGGCCGGCTGGTTGGCCCGCGGGCCTTCACGGCCGAATCCGGTCAAGAAGGCGCACACGACCGCGGGGTTGAACTCCCGGAGCTGTGCGTAGGTGATCCCCAGCGATTCGGGCGTGTTACCCCGGGAGTTGGCGAACACTACGTCCGCACCTGCGACCAGTCGAGTGAAGAGCTGGCGGCCCTGCGGGTGTTTGAGGTCCAGTTCGATGCTCTTCTTGCCGCGGTTGAGGCTCTGGAAGAACAGGCTGTCGCGTGCACCGGTCCAAGGGGGCACGTAGCGGCCGATGTCACCCTGGCCCGGCTGTTCGATCTTGATCACTTCCGCGCCGAGGTCAGCCAGCAGCAGCGTGGCGAAAGGTCCCGCGCCGTACTGTTCGATGGCCAGTATGCGCAGGCCGGCGAGTGGCTGCGCTGCTGTGGGTTGTGTCTCGTTCATGTCAGGTTCGCCTCATGCGTGGGTCCAGGGCGTCACGCAGGCCGTCACCGATAAGGTTCACGGCCAGCACGGTGAGTGCGAGAGCGACGCCGGGAAAGATGGTCATCCAGGCGGCAGTGCGCATGTGCAGGCGGCCCTCGGACAGCATCGCGCCCCAGCTCGGTACGTCGGCCGGAGCTCCTGCACCGAGGAACGTGAGCGATGCTTCGAGCAGGATTGCCGTTGCGAACACGTAAGTCCCCTGCACCAGAAGTGGTGAGACCGTGCCGGGCAGTATGTGCAGGAACATGAGCGCGCGGTCCCGGGCGCCGAGTGCGCGGGCCGCCTCGACGTAAACCTGTTCGCGGACAACCAGGATGGAAGCGCGTGCCACCCGCGCGCAGCGCGGCATGTAGACAAGCGCCAGGGCAAAGATGATGTTCTCCACCCGCGGACCCACGGCAGCCATGATGGCGATGGCCAGGAGGATACCGGGCAGAGCCATCAGGCCGTCCAGGATCCGCATCGTGATCTCGTCAAGCCAGCGGTAGAAGCCGGAGACCAGTGCTATCAGGGTGCCGGCCACTGTCGCCAGCAGCGCGGTGCTGGCGCCCACGAACAGTGACAGCCGGGTTCCGTAGATGGTGCGGGTGAGGACGTCGCGGCCAAGGTCGTCGGTGCCCATGGGGTGTTCCGCTGATGGGCTGAGCAGTCGGGCGGGGATGTTCAGTTCGTTGGGGCCGAACCTGGTGAGCCACGGTGCCAGCAGCGCCGCCAACCCGAGCAGGAGCAGGACCAGCCCGCCTGCGAGTATGGTGGGCCGCCGCAGAATGGACCGCCAGCTGGTGCTCATGCGTAGCGTACCCGCGGGTCGAGCGCCAGGTAGGAGAGGTCCACGATCAGGTTGATGGTCGCGTAGATGAGAGCCACCATGATGACGGAGCCCTGCAGGACCGGGTAATCGCGTCGCTGTACGGATTCGATCACCAGACGGCCGGCGCCGGGGATGTTGAACACGGTCTCAGTCACCACCACGCCTCCGGCCAGGGTTGCCACTGAAAGGCCGATGACCGTGAGGATGGGGATGATGGCGTTGCGCAGCGCATGGCGCAGGTTCACGGCCCGGCTGCTGAGTCCTTTACTGCGTGCGGTCCGGACGAAATCCTCGCCCAGCGTGTCGAGCATGCTGGAGCGCGTCATGCGTGCGATGACTGCCGCCTGGGTGAAACCGAGCGATATCGCCGGCATGATCAGGTAGCGCAGTGTCTTCAACGGGCCCTCCGCGAGTGGCGAATAGCCGGCGGCCGGCAGCCAGCCGAGACTGACTGCGAAGAGCAGGATCATAAGCAGACCCAGCCAGAAGGTGGGGACTGACAGTCCCAGCATTGCGATGGTCATCACCAGGTAGTCGCTGAAGCGGCCATGCCGCACCGCTGCCGTCACTCCCAGGCCGACGCCAAGCAGCACCGCGACGATGGTGGCCGTAAGCGCGAGCATCGCAGTCGGCTCTATGCGCTGTGCGATCGCGGCCAGCACGGGAACCCGCATGTAGGTGCTTGTGCCCAGGTCGCCGCGCAGCGCACCGGTGAACCAGGCGGCGAACTGAACCGGTACCGGCCGGTCAAGTTCGAGGCGCTCCCGGAGCTGCTCAACCTGTTCGGGTGAGGCATCCTGGCCGAGCAGTGCCGTGGTGATGTCACCCGGTACCAGCCGGATGATGAAGAATACGACCACGCCCACGACCAGCAGCGTGACCAGTATGGAAAGAATGCGCTTTATCAGATAGTTGACCATGAAATGGCGTGGCCGCCGCTGCTCGCGGCGGCCAACGACTGCCTGTTCAGTCCTTCCAGGTGTTCCAGGCCTGGAAGAGGAAATAGCGGGCCTGCACGTGAACGTCGGAGGCGTAACCGTTCAGCAGGAAGCTGTTTGCGAGCTGCAGCGCACCCACATCCTCGTAGAAGGCCTCCTGCGCGTGGGCCCAGACTTCGGTGCGCGCATCAGCATCCGTGGTCTGCCTCAGTTCAGCAAGTGCGCTGGCGTAGGCCTCGCTGCCGGTGTAGCTGTTCAGGTAGTTGGGGTTGACGTAGGCCATCAGTTCCGGTTCCGGGGCGACCGTGAAGTTGCCGAGGAAGATGTCCCATGCGCTGGGATCGGAGCGGAGTGAAACCGTCGTTGCCCAGTCCCGGACGATGATGTCCGTCTGGATGCCGATCGCCCCGAGCTGGTCACTGAGGATCAGGGTTCCGCGGTACTGGTAGTCGTAATCCCGTGAGGTGAGGAGCCGAACGGTCTCGCCTTGGTAGCCGGAGGCCGCAAGCAGTTCGGCTGCGCGCTCCGGATCTGCCTGGTTGTAGAGGTCAGCGCCGGCGGTGTCGTTGTACATGATTCCGTATTCGCGCGGCACGATGCTTGGTCCGACAGAGAAGACCGCATCGTTACCGAAAGCGCCGAGCATCAACGGGTAGACGTCGGTGACAGCCTGGATGGCTTGCCTGAGCTGCAGATTCTGCATCAGTGGTGAAGCATGGTTGATGAGGCCGATGTAGTTGTAGCCGGGCCGCATCACCCATGCGTACATGTTGTCTGAGCTTTCGATGTACTCCAGGTCGCTGGCCGAGGCCCGGTAGTTGACGTCGAACTCGCCGGACTCGAGGCCAGCCTGCCGCGTCGCGGCATCAGGAACTGCGATGAAGTGAATCTCGTCAAGCCAGGCGTTCTTGGCGCCAGCGTCGCCGCTTGGTTCGCTGGAAAGACCCGTGTAATCGTCAAAGCGTTCCACCACGACCCGCTGGCCGCGCAGCCATTCACGCAGCCTGTATGGGCCCGTTCCGATCGGATCGTCGATGGCGTTGTCACCGGCGGCTTCGAGCTGTTCGGAAGAGAACACCACTGCCCCGGATTCGGTGAAACCCAGTACCGATGTCAGGATGCCCGCCGGTTCACTCAGCTGGATCCTTACGGTCAGGTCGTCCACCGCCTCGATGGATTCGGCCTTTGCCAGGTAGGTGCGGCCTGTGCCTATGCGCTGCCAGCGTTCCAGTGAGGCCACGACGTCCGCCGCATCCAGGCTGCTTCCGTCATGGAAGACGACGCCCTCGCGCAGCGGTATCGTGACGGTCAGGCCGTCAGCACTGATGTCGGGCAGCGCGCTCGCGAGCATCGGCTGCACGAGGCCGTCCGCGTCACGCGCGTAGAGCATTTCCAGGACATGTGAGCTGATCTCAAGGACAATGACGGCGGTACTTATGTGCGGGTCGATGGCGGGAGGATCTCCGGTGATCGCAACGCGCAGGCTGCCGCCCCTGACGGGCTCAGACTGGGCGACGGCAGCCAGTGGCAGGGCCGTGAGGATGGCGGCGGCGAACAGCAGGTTGCGCACTCTGGGGAATCTGGACATGCATATTCTCCTAATCGTCTGACTGGTTTGCACCACCGGCCCGCGGCCTTGGATTGCCGCCGGATGCTTGCGGTGGTGCCTGGTTATTACCGGGCACGCGTCCACCTTTCCGAGATTTTGTTAGCCGACAGATTATAATATGTCTTATCTGAGTGTCAATCGGCGGCGGCTGTCCTGGCTGGCACCATGATCGGTCGTTCCAGGCTGAGTACGACAGTTCCGTCCTGGTTCACGGCGGTCGTCCGGACCCGGACGATGCCCCGGTCGGGCTTGCTTTGCGAGCGCCGCTTGTCAAGAACCTCACTGCTCGCGTACAGGGTGTCGCCGTTGAACACGGGGGCAGGCAACTGCACATTCTCGAAGCCAAGGTTCGCGATCGCAGCCTGACTGACGTCCCTGACGGACATTCCAACGACGATCGCCAACGTGAGGCAGCTGTTCACGAGCGGCTTGCCGAAGTCCGTACCTGCGGCATATGCTTCATCAAAGTGAATCGGATGCGTATTCATGGTGAGCAGCGTGAACCAGCTGTTGTCGGCCGCAGTTATGGTCCGGCCCGGCCAGTGGCTGTAAACCGCACCGACCGTGAAATCCTCAAGCATCCTGCCCGTGTTGTCCGGTGTGCCTTCCATGCGAACTCCCTTCAAATTTGTCTGGCGTATCTTATAATATCTTTGTGGCCGGAGCAGCTCCGATGAGCAGTACAAAGAAGGAAATTGCCTACGAATACATCAGAAGGCGCATCAGCGAACGGCGCCTGCTGCCGGGCCAACGCATCATCGCCAGTCAGATCGCCGAGGAACTGGACATGAGCGTGCTCCCGGTGCGTGAAGCGCTGGTAGCCCTGGAAGCTGTCCGTCTGGTCATACTGACGCCCTATGTCGGTGCGGGGGTGGCGGCGGAGTCAGTGACAGAAGA
>CAZBBU010000104.1:3630-5914 GCA_964489965.1 uncultured bacterium | reverse complement strand
TCCGCGTGTAACAGGCTGACGGTAGGCGACCAGTGCCAGCGTCTCCAGTGCCGCATTGCTGAGCCGTGGAAGTGGTGGCGGTGCCAGCAGGCTCGCCAGCGCGGGGGCCAGCCTGGGGTTGACCACCAACCGGTAGCCACCTGCCACGCTGTCAACCATCAGGCCAAGTTGTGCCGCGTCAAGCCGTTCCTGCAGGGCGCCCATCAGCTCAGTCAGGGCTTCCTGGGACAGTTCAAGGAGTTTGCGCAGCTCTGTGTCCGTTACGGGCCGGCCCGCGGCCAGCAGGGCCGCTCCGAGTATCTCAATCTGGCTGCCGTTCTCTGCCTCTTGCACTCCTTACAGTTTACTCGTCCAGCGCGTTCCTCCGCTCTGTCAGTGGCTGCCGATGATGCTCAGGTGTGTTCCGTTCAGAGCGATGGTCAGCTCCCGGGCCAGCGCCGGGCTGGTTCCCTGCACCCTGAGCCGGGCGTGCTGCGGCCCGAGTCGTGAGTAGTCCAGGTCTGCAGGCAGGTCCGGCAGCGCCGGCAGTGTGCCGCCTGCTGACAGTTGCTGTTCCAGCAGCAGAAGTCCCAACGTGGTGCGGGAGTGCAGGTTGGCATCAGCTTCGGCCAGTGTCAGCTGGTTCCGGGTGGTTAGGGCACCCAGGAGCACCAGCTGCTGGGCAGTGACGGCCAGCACCAGCATGGCGGTCAGAAGCAGCAGCACGCTTAGCAACGCCAGTCCCGGGGCAGGCCTGCGCATGTCAGAGCCTGCCGATGCGCTGGGGTGAGTTGAAGGCGATGTATGCGCTGCGGCTGGTCTCCCAGCTGAAGCTCAGCTGCACTATGAAGGCACTGATGCGTTCTGGCCAGGCAGCTTCCGGAGACAGCAGTTCACCACTCTCGGTTATCAGGCCCAGCAGTTTGAGGTTGGTAACGTCCTGCACGGCCGGTTGCCGGGTGGCTCCGTCCTCACGCCGGTAGAGGTTCCAGCCTCCCTTGCTGTCCTGTTTGACATCGATGGTGACGTTCCTGGCCACCGGAGTTTCCAGCCAGCGCTCCTCCAGGTAATGAACCCGGAACGTGTCACTCCGGTCTTCCCTGCCTGACAGGCCAATTTCGATGGTGGGTCCGTCCAGATCGCCGAACATGCCGTCTCCGTAACCCGCGAAGCTGAGTTCCATCACCACCACGTTGGCGGCGGTTGATTCAAGCTGAACGCGTTCAGCCATGTCAGCAGCTGCCCTGTAGCCGCTGACGGTAGTGGTCATGAACTGCATGAGCGCCAGACCCAGGATGACCGTGATGGACAGGGTCATGAGCACTTCAGGCAAGGTGAAGGCCCGGTTGCGACCCGTTCTCATGGCGCTGTCGCCGTCTGACGCATGACGGCGCTGAGAGTCACCAGGCTGTCACCCGACCCCCGCACGCTTACTGTGATGCGCCGGGGCCAGGCGCCTGCCGCAGCCGGGCAGCTGAAGCCCAGCTGGCTGTAGGCGCAGCTTTCAGATTGCACCAGGCAGTCCACGTCTTCGAGTTCCGTGGCTGGCAGGCTCTGGCAGTCACTTCCGCTGCCCGCTCCGAGCAATCTGAAGCGGAGTTCACTCTGTGCCACGTGCAGCAACCTGGCCCGCAGCTCAGTGGCGGAGGCCAGACGCAATGTGAGGAGCTGCAGGCCGACAAGGCCGGCGGCTCCGATGGCAAGCACGGTCAGGGCCACCAGAATCTCAACCAGGGTGAGTCCCATGGCCCTCATCGCAGTTCGACCTCACTGCGCACGCGGCCCGCCCGGGAAACGAATACGCGGGCCTCCAGCCCACCGCGCATCAGGGTGATCGTCTGGTTGAACGCACCGCCACCCAGACAGGTGCGCCCGTAACCGGTGGGCAGCCAGATCAGTCCGTGGCCGGGCGCACCCAGGCTCACGCCCCTGTACTCGGTCAGATCGAGGCTGCGAAGTACCTGACCGCTGCTGCACAGTTCCTGAGCGGCATAATCACTGCCGGGACTGTGTTTCTGCTGATACTGGCCGGAACTGGCGTCATAGACCACCGCGATCGGCTCGTTGCGGGCAACGGCTTCCAGGCGCGCCTGGGCCATGAAACCGCGAAGTGCGTTGCTTGCCGGTCCGAGTGGCGACGGCCAGTTGAGTGCCACCAGCAGTGCCGTGCCTGCCAGCAGGCTCAGTGCGATTATCAGCTCACTGAGTGTGAACCCGGAACCTGTCCTCATGACCCGCCTCCTCAGTCTGCAGCCTGGCTGCTGACTGACAAGGTAGGAGAACGGTCATGGTGACGTTGCCGGCA
>CAZBBU010000104.1:0-3620 GCA_964489965.1 uncultured bacterium | reverse complement strand
GACATCTGGGCCACAGCCGATTAAGTAGCGACTGTCGCCTAGCCTTCTTCGGTGCTGAGGACTGCCAGGAAGGCTTCCTGCGGCACTTCCACGCTGCCGATCTGCTTCATGCGGGCCTTGCCCTTCTTCTGCTTCTCCAGCAGCTTCTTCTTGCGGGTTATGTCACCGCCATAGCATTTGGAGATGACGTCCTTGCGGAAGGCGCGCACGGTGGCCCGCGCCAGGACCTTGCCGCCGATGGCAGCCTGCACAGGCACCGCGAACATCTGGCGGGGGATCACCTCGGCCATGCGGTCCACAACCTTGCGTCCCAGCTCATAGGCTTTGTCCACGTGGGCGATGACGGACAGTGCGTCCACGCGCTCCTCGTTCACCAGTATGTCGACGCGGACCAGCTTGCCTGCCCGGTAACCGATGGGTTCGTAGTCCATGCTGGCGTAACCGCGGGTCATGCTCTTGAGGCGGTCGTGGAAGTCGTAGAGGATCTCGGCGAACGGGACTTCGTAGCGAAGCTCAACGCGGCGTCCGTGGTAGATCATGTCCTTCATCTCGCCGCGTTTCTCCTGCAGCAGGCCCATGACGCTGCCTACGTAATCCTCCGGTGTGTAGACGCTCAGCAGCACGAACGGTTCGCGTGTCTCCAGGGTACGGTCCGGCGACGGGAGTTCCGACGGGTTCTGGATGCGGTTCGTGACGTTGTCAGTGGTGGTCACCTCGTAGACCACCGCGGGCGCAGTGGCGATCAGGTTGAGGTTGAACTCCCGTTCCAGGCGGGCCTGCACGATGTCCGCGTGAAGCAGGCCCAGGAACCCGCAGCGGAAGCCGAAGCCGAGCGCTTCGCTGGTCTCCGGTTCGAAGGTGAAGGCAGCGTCGTTAAGCGAGAGCTTCTCCAGCGCCTCGCGCAGCTTCACGTAATCGTCGGAATCCGTTGGGTACAGCCCGCTGAAGACCACTGGGCGGGCCGGCTTGAACCCCGGTATCGCCTCGACCTCGGCATCAACGGCGGCGACGGTGTCACCGATCTGCGTATCGCCGATCTCGCGGATGCCGGCGGTGAACCAGCCGACCATGCCGGGGCCCAGTTCGTCAGACATGACGGGACCGGGCTGGAAGTAGCCGACCTTGTCCACCTCCATGATCTTACCGGTGGAGACGATGCGCACCTGGTCGCCGGACTTGATGGTGCCGTCGAACACACGGATGAAGGCGATGACGCCCTGGTAGGAATCGTAGACCGCGTCGAAGATGAGGCAGCGCAACGGTGCCGTGGGCGAGCCGCCGGGTGGTGGCAGGTGCTGCACGATGCCTTCCAGGATGCTGGCCACGTTCTCACCCGTCTTGGCTGATACGAAGACCGCGTGGTCGACCGGTACGCCAACGACCTCTTCCAGTTCCGCAGCGGCGGCTTCCGGCTCGGCGTTGGGCAGGTCGATCTTGTTTACGACTGGCAGTATGGCCAGGTCGTTGTCAACCGCGAGGTAAGCGTTCTGGATGGTCTGGGCCTCCACGCCCTGGCTGGCGTCAATGACCAGCAGCACGCCTTCACAGGCGCGCAGGGCACGTGAGACCTCGTAACTGAAGTCAACGTGCCCGGGAGTGTCAATCAGGTTGAACATGTACTGCTGACCGTCCTGTGCCGTGTAGAACAGGCGGGTTGAGGTTGCCTTGATGGTGATGCCGCGTTCGCGTTCCAGGTCCAGAGTGTCAAGCATCTGGTCGCGCTTGTGCCGGCTTTCGACCAGGGTAGTCAGGTCGATGATGCGGTCGGCAAGCGTCGATTTGCCATGGTCCACGTGCGCGATGATTGAGAAGTTCCGGATCTGCACCCAACCATCTTACAGGCCGCGGCACTGCGAAACGCGTCAGGGATTGCCGTCTCGTCGTTGCCGGAAGAAGCTGCTGAGCAGTTCGGCGGCTTCCTTCCTGAACGGACCGGCTTCCACGCGCACACTGCGCTTCCAGGGCAGCAGGTCCAGGTCGGCGACACCGCCGGTCGCTCCCTCACGGCTGTTCCCGGCTGCGTAAACGACCGCCGCCAGGTGCGCCTGCTGCATCGCACCGAAGCACATGGTGCATGGCTCCAGGGTCACGTACATGGTGCAGCCCGTCAGACGCCAGTCTCCCAGTGTTTCAGATGCCCGGCGGATGGCCAGCAGCTCGGCGTGAGCGGTCGGGTCGCCCAATGCTTCGGTCTCATTGCGTGCTCCGGCCACGATCCTGCCGTCAGCCACTATCACCGCACCTACCGGCAGTTCACCCACGCTGGCCGCCTCACGGGCCAGCTGCAGCGCGGTACGCATGAACTCAACATCGCCATCTGCCGCGCCTCGTGCGTCGTAGTCAACGGCGGTGGCGATACCCTCGATCCAGATGACGTTCCTGCCGCTGGCAAGCAGCCTGATCCCGTCCCGCTCCTCGCGCGGCACCTTGTGGTCTATCAGAACGTCCGAAAGTTTACGGGTGCCGGCACTGAGCCGGATACGGTCACCCGGCAGGCGACTGCGGTACTCGAGGTCGGGCAACTCAAGCGCGCTGGGAGCAACCCCTTCCGGCAACTGGTCCGCCGAGTTCACGGGCTCGGGCATCACGGCCTGCCGGGCGGCGCTGCCGGTCACTTCCAGCCTGCCGCCGCTGAAGCGAAGCTGTAATTCGTCACCCAGTGACTCGCGCCAGGCGGCACCGATCTCCATGGCATCGATCACGCGTTTCAGGCGCTCGTGTGACAGGCTGGCGCCGTGTGCGCGCAACATGTGTGCGAGTGCTGCGAACTGCAGCGCTTCGTGCCGGTGGCGGAGCCGGGCGGCATCGATGCCGCCTTCCATATCCACGAAGGGCCGGGCTGCTCCGTGCAGGTAATCCTTCTGCAGTTTCTGTGAGGCAACCAGTGTCGCGACGCGCGCGTCCAGGTCGGGATGGCGTTCACGCAACTGCGGGAGAACGGCCACGCGCAGCCAGGCGCGCTGCCGCTCGGTGTCAAAGTTGCTTTGGTCCTGACGCCAGTCCTGACCGATCTCGGCCAGCCAGCTGACCAGCTCAACCTTTCGGAGGTGCAGCATGGGTCTGATCACGCGGCCGGTGACGGGGGGAATTCCGGTCAGCCAGGCGGCTCCGCGGATGAGCTGCATCAGCACGGTCTCTGTCTGGTCGTCCTGCGTGTGTGCCGTCACGATGTGCTCAGCACCAACCTCACGGGCGATGCTGGCCAGATGCTGGTAACGGAGGATCCGGGCGGTCTCCTCGATGTTCCAGCCGCGCTCGCGGGCAGCTGCCGCGGTGTCGAAGCTGGCGGTGTGGAACGTCAGGCCCAGTTCCCCGGCCGCCTGCCGCACGAACTCTACTTCCTCCGCGGCTTCATTCCTGAGTTGGTGGTTGATGGTGGCTACTTCTGCCGGCCAGCCGGCTCCGTGAACGAGCCTGAGCAGCGCCATCGAGTCCGGACCGCCTGAAACTGCAAGCAGGAGCTTGCTGTCCTTCCTGGCAAGCTCCTGCAGTGAGGCTGTGAATTCGGCCGGTCTCATGTTGAGCCAGTGTAAGCGCTCAACGTCCGGCGCATGTCCGTTCCGGGCCTACTTGCCTGCCACCGGGTAGGTGACGTCAACGAGCACTGGCCATTCGATCTG
>CAZBBU010000103.1:0-5918 GCA_964489965.1 uncultured bacterium | reverse complement strand
TCGAACACCTCAGCGGCATCTGACCTGTCACCCGCCGTGAAGCGCTGCCAGATCTCCAGCAGCACCTCGGGGTAGGCGAAGCCGGTCATGATGCCCACGGCGCCCCGCTGCAGTTCCTCAAGGAAGTAGACGCCACCCAGACCGCCAAGCACGGCCAGTTGCCGCGCCGCGTCCAGCACGGTGCTGGTCTTGACCAGCACCGGCGGTTCCTCCAGTTTTATGCCCACGATCCCCGGCACTTCGTTCGCCAGCCTTGCGATCAGCGCAGGCGAAAGGATGGTGCCGAAGCTCTCCGGGAAGTCATGAATCAGCACCGGGATGCCCGATTCCTCGGCCAGATCGCGGTAGTACTCGTACAGCGCTGCGTCGTTCTGAACGGTCAGCGGGGCCGCAAAGACCGCGTCGGCTCCGAGTTCCCTGGCCTCCACCGCCTGGGCGATGGCGCCGGCAGTACCAAGCGCCCGCACTCCGACCAGCACCTTGAGCCTGCCCGCTGCCTGGTCCACCACGGTTTCGATCACCTGACGACGCTCTGCCTCGGACAGCTTGTGCGCCTCACCCAGGAAGCCAAGTATCGCCACGCCCTGCACACCCACCTGCAGCAGGTGGTCCACCAGGCGCCGCTGGCTGGCCGGATCGAAACTGCCGTCATCATTGAAGGCAGTGGGGACTATCGGGTGGATGCCCTTGTACGTCTCGTGGTGCTCACTCACCTGGCTTCTCCTTCAGACATGCCCGAACTTCTCAAGCATCTCAGCCGCGGTCATCCCGTCGGCACTCAGCTTCCTGGCTTCCTCTTCCATCGCTACTATGGCCTCGGCACGCTCCAGCACCTGCATGACCAGCTGAGCGGGAATGACCACCACGCCGTCTTCATCGCCGAGCACGAAGTCATCCTTGGACACCGGTACCGGCCGGCCCAGGGCACCCGGCAGCACGATTGGTTCACCGTGGCTGGTCACCCGCCAGCGGCCCACGGACTGCACCGGGCTCACGTAACGGGCGAACACCGGAAAGCCCGTGGCCGAGATGTCATCAACATCGCGGAACCCGCCATCGACCACGGCGCCGTGGCAGCCGCGTTTCTGCATCGTGGCGGCGATCAGGTCACCGAACAGGCAGATGCCACTGGCGTTGGTGCCGCCCCAGACGCTGACGCTGCCCTCCGGCAGGGCGTCAACCACGTCAAGTTTGAGCCGGTCGGCACCCTTGAGCGCCATTAGCTGTCCCTCGATCGGGTAGGCCCAGCCGGCAAGCCGCTGTTTCTGGGCGGTCCGGCGGTTTATCCCGACCTCCAGCGCCGGTACGTCCACGTCCAGCTCATCGAAGACGTCACACACCACGGCCGTAGCCAGTCTGGAATAGCGCTCACGGATCTGTTGCCTCTTCTCAGCGGTCATCGGTCCTCCCCAGTCTGGGCGTCAAGCGCCAGTACGGTTTCCAGCAGTACTTCAGTGCCTGCCGCCAAGTCATCAATGTGTGCGTTCTCGGCGGGATTATGGCTGATTCCAGAGTCGCACGGAACGAAGACCATGGCAACCGGCGCCAACCGGGCCAGCTGCATCGCATCATGCCCCGCGCCGCTCATCAGGTGATGGAACGCATGGCCGCGTAGCCTGCACGACTGTGCCAGCAGCTCCCGCAGTTCCGCGTCGCAATGCACTGCGGCAGCCGAGCTCTCCTCCGCTACCTCCAGGCCCAGCCCCAACCCGCGCATGATTCCCTCAGCCTCGCCGGCAACACGCCTCAGCCAGTTGCGGGTCAGCTCATCATCCATCGAGCGCGCCTCCAGCACCAGTTCCACCCGGCCGGGCACCACGTTGGCACCGTTCGGATAGACGTCGAAGCGCCCGATGGTGGCCACGAACGGCAATTCCCGCGCCTGGGACTGCGCTTCCGCCCAGACGAGTTCCACCAGCCTCGAGGCGCCCACCAGTGCGTCTGAGCGCATGTCCATGGGCGTGGTGCCCGCGTGGCCGGCGCGCCCGTTCACCGTGATGGCCAGCCGCTGGATGCCAACGATTCCACCCACCACGCCGATCGGCTTGCCCAGGCTCTCCAGCACCGGTCCCTGTTCGATGTGCAGTTCCAGGTAGGCCCTGACGTCACCCTCGGCCAGCAGTGGTCCGGTGAGTGCGGCCGGGTTGCCGCCCATGCGCCGGATCGCCTGCTCCAGGGACTCGCCCGCCGGGTTGGTCCGTTCCAGCATGCGGCGGTTCAGCGTGCCCACCATGGCGCGACTGCCGACGCAGGAGGCGCCGTAATCGCTGGGCTCTTCCGACAGGAAATCCACGATCATCAGCGGATGCCGGTGCTGCACGCCGTTCTCATGCAGTACCTGGGCGACCTCGAGCGCGGTCAGGACTCCAGCGATGCCGTCGAACCGCCCACCGCCGGCCACCGTGTCCGTGTGCGAGCCGAGCATGAGTGCACCCAGCCCGGCTTCCGTGCCGGCCCGTTCCCCGACCAGATTGGCACCGGCGTCCAGACGCGGCTCCAGCCCAGCCGCACGGAACTCACCGGCCAGCCAGTCACGGCCCTGCAGGAACAGGTCGGTGAAGGCCCGCCGGGTCCATGGGCGATCGGGTTCGGTGATCTGGGCCAGTGCCTCGATTCTGGACCTCAGGCGGTCCCTGCTCACCTGCAACCGGGCGCTCATGATGCTGCCAGTCCCAGGGAAACCGCCCCGAGCGCAAGCGTGACCGCCGCCTGAGTCGGGTCGACCACTGCCACCTGCAACTCCTCCTCGAGAGCCTTGCGGTAACGGGCCATGCCGGCGCAACCAAGCACCAGCACGTCAGCGGCGTTCTCCTTGACCAGCCGGCGACCGGCTTCCAGCATGCGGGCCAGCACGCGACCTTCGTCGGCGAGTTCGGCCACGGGCGTGTTGATGGCGATATCGCCAGCGATGGTGGAGGCGATGCCCAGGGACCGGTAATAACGCCAATGCCGGGGGATGGAGCTGGAGAGAATGGAGATCACCCCAACGTGCTGACCCAGTGACAACGCCGTGAGCAGTCCTGTCTGGGCGATGCCGAACACGGGCCTGGAGCTGCGTTCCCGGCTGACGAAGAGCCCGGGGTCAGAGAAGCAGGCGATGACGAAGCTGTCGTGACTCGCGTTATGCCGCTCGATGTGTTCCGCTACGGGCAGGGCTACCGCATCGACATCAGCCTGTGACTGTATGCCTTCCGGCGTGCCCGTCAGGTTCACGGTCATGATGCTGCGTCCGCTTCTTCTGAGCGGCTCCAGGGCCGCATCTATGCTGCGGGTGACCGTCTGGTTGCTGTTCGGATTTATCACGAGTACTTCGGCCATGATCAGGCGGCCTCCTTCATTTGACGAACACCGGCTGGCGCTGCATGCGGGAGATCAGGCGAACGAACGGCCAGAGCAACACGAAGTAGATCAGCGCCGCGGCTATGAGTGGGGTCGGATTGTAGACCAGGCCCTGTGCAATCTGAGCGTTGCGCAGCAGTTCCTGCAGGCCCACGACGGAGGCCAGTGAGGTCTGCTTGGCCAGTTCCAGGACGTTGGTGATCAGGTCAGGAAGCACGTTCCTGGTGCCCTGGGGAATTATCACGTTCAGCATAGCCTGGGTGCCCGTGAGGCCTGTGGACCTGGCGGCTTCATCCTGCCCGGGCTGCACCGATTCGATGCCGGCGCGGAAGATCTCGGCGAAGAAGCTTGATCCGTTCAGGACCAGTGCGATGACCACGGCGGTGAACGCCTCGAACCTGATGCCCAGGAAAGGCAGTCCGTAATAGATGAAAACCAGCAGTACCAGTGGCGGAACGGCACGAAGCACATCGATGTAGGTGACAAGCACCAACTTAAGAACCCTGTTCGGCAGGCCCTGCAGTACCGCGATTATCAGTCCCAGCAGAGCCGAGACCGGAATGGTGACAAGGGTCAGCAGGACGGTCAGTTTCAGCCCCTGCAGGAGGAGCGGGTAGACCTCGACCAGCACGGGGATGTTGAAGAAGCTGTCGATCACGTTTCCCATGGGATCAGGCACCCTTCCTCTTGCCGAAGCGCTTCTCCAGCCAGCGGGTCAGGCGGACGAACGGAAAGAACAGCACCAGATAGAGGATCGCCCCCAGCGTGAGTGGTGACGGGTTGGCTGCCAGCGACTGGCTGCTAGTGGCCACCCCGAGGAGTTCCTGCACGGCGATGACCGACCCGAGTGAGGTTCCCTTGGTGATGGCGATCGCGCGGTTGGTGAGCGGCGGAATCGCCATCCTGATGGCCTGAGGCAGAACCACAAGAAAGATGCCCTGGTTGAAGGTCAGGCCGGTGGAGCGTGCCGCCTCGAACTGACCGGCAGGAACGGAGCTGATGCCAGCCCAGAAGATCTCCTCACAGAACGCGGCCAGCACAACGCTGAGGGCCGTGACCGTGGCCCAGAACGGCGAGAGGACGACACCGGCTGATGGCAACGCGAAATAGACGAGGACGACCACAACCAGCAGCGGCAGCGTGCGGAACAGGTCAACCAGGAAGATTATCAGCCAGTTGAGCGGCCTGATCTGCCAGGTTCTGATGACGGCCAGCAGAAGCCCCAGGGGAATCCCGATCACTATGACAAGAAGGGCGATCTGGATGGTGAGGTAGAGCCCCTGCAGCATCGCTGGCCAGTAGCGCTGCAGCACCTCGAGGTTGAAATAGTAGTAGGCCAGTCTCTCCATGGCGGACCAGTCTCAGTGCGACAGCCGGCCGATGAAGTCGCGCAGGCGCTGCTCCTTCGGGTTGCTGAAGATCTCGGCGGGGCTGCCCATCTCCCTGATGTGACCCTGGTCCACGAACACGACCTTGTCCGAAACGTCACGGGCGAACTGCATCTCATGGGTCACGACGATCATGGTCATGCCGCTCTCCTTGAGCTGGCGCATGACGCCCAGCACCTCGCCCACCAGTTCAGGATCCAGGGCGGAGGTGGGTTCGTCGAACAGGACCACCTGCGGTTCCAGGGCGATGGCCCGGGCGATGCCAACCCGCTGTGCCTGCCCTCCGGACAGCTGGGATGGCAGATGCTGCAGCTTGTCACCGAGCCCGACCTGTCTCAGGTAGTGCTCGGCACGTTCCTGCGCTTCGGCACGTGGCAGTTTCAGTACCTTGCGCAGCGCCAGGGTCACGTTCCCCATGGCTGTCATGTGCGGATACAGGTTGATCGACTGGAACACCATGCCGACTTCACGCCTGACCCTGTTGATGTTCACCTTGCGGTCGGTGATGTCTGTTCCGTCCAGGTAGATCGCACCACCGGTCGGTTCCTCAAGCCTGTTTATGCAGCGCAGCAGCGTGCTCTTGCCGGAACCGGAGGCCCCGATGATGACCACCACTTCAGCAGGGTCGATCGACAGGTTGATCCCTCGCAGGATCTCATGGTGCCCGAAAGACTTGCACAGGTTCTCGATTCGGACGATGGCCATCTTCTGCTCCACTTCCTGTCCGGTGCAGCCCGCTCACGCGGGCCGCACCGGCTGTTACCTCTACTCAGTCACATTCCGGATAGTGATAATCAAGCGCGTAGCCGCTGAAGTTGGGTGCGCCATAGCCCACGTAGACCGAGGCGGCCGCAAATCCCTGGTCAGGCTCGGAGTTGAACCAGGTCCGGTGAATCTCAGCGACGGTGCCGTCAAGCTTGGCGCACTCGAGCGCGCGCTCAACCTCGGCCCGCAGTTCCGTGTCTTCGGGGCGGAAGGCGAAGGCGAAGCTCTGTCCGGTGTCTATGGTGAGGACTTCCTTGAACCGTTCGTTCTGCACGGTTGCGTAGCGGATGACGGGTGTCTCGGCCATGGCCACGTAAGCGCGGTTGGTGCCTACCGCCTGGAAGGCGTCGGACACGTTGTTGTAGCGCTGGACGTTGAAGCCATAGGTCTCGGCGTTGTCTGTGGCCCAGGTGTCAGAGATGCTGC
>CAZBBU010000102.1:0-5943 GCA_964489965.1 uncultured bacterium | reverse complement strand
CCCACGGGTGAGTCATGGAGTCCCTGGCGCACGATGCGCACGAACTCGGCTTCGTCATGGGCAACGCCTCCGCCCGTCCCGCCGAGCGTGAAGGACGGCCGGATGATGGCGGGGTAGCCCACCTGCTGAACAAACTCGAGGCCCTCTTCGAGGCTGGACACCATGCGGCCGGTAGCGGACTTGAGTCCGATGCGCTCCATGGCCTGCTGGAACAGCTGCCGATCCTCACCCTTCTGGATCGCGTCGTACTTCGCGCCGATGAGTTCCACGCCGTACTTCTCGAGTACGCCGTTCTCATGCAGCGCCTTGGCGAGGTTGAGCGCCGTCTGCCCACCCAGGGTCGGCAGGATGGCGTCCGGTTTCTCTGTGGCGATCACCTGTTCCACGTGCTCCATCGTCAGTGGTTCCACGTAGGTCCGGTCTGCCACTTCCGGATCCGTCATTATGGTGGCCGGGTTGGAATTGACGAGGACTACCCGGTAGCCGACGCTGCGGAGTGCCTTGCAGGCCTGTGTGCCCGAGTAATCGAACTCGGCAGCCTGGCCGATGACGATGGGTCCGGAGCCCAGGATCATGATGGTGGATAGGTCGTTGCGTCTGGGCATTACATTTCCCTGCCTGCTGCCCGGCTGCCCGAGCTGGATTGCGGACTTTCCCGGCGGCCGTCCTGATGAACGGCCGCCTGCATCCAAATGCACAGGATAACAGAACAGGCGCCCCGAATGCCCAGTGCATTGCATACATATGAGCAAACACGAATATTAACCAGGGCGACAGGCGCCGCCCCGGCGCGCAGACCGGCGCAGGCTGCATGGTATCTTCTGTGGCAATGAACGTCGACCTGAGCGACAATTCCAAGCAACTGTTGAAGGATGAACGGGCGGCCCTGTCGGACCTGCTCGTACTGTTGGGCAAGGTCGAAGGCGCCGAGGCTGAACTCAAGGACCTGCGCACCGCGCTGGCCGACCTCGATGGCGCATTCATGCTGGTGGTATGCGGTGAATACAACGCCGGCAAGTCCACTCTGCTGAACTCGCTGCTCGGCATGGAAGTCATGCCCGACGGCGTGACCCCCACCACCGACAAGGTCACCGTGATCACCTGGGGCCCCGAGATCGCTGAGTCGGTACTCGGAGAGGAACTGGTGCAGCGCACCGCCCCCGTGGAAGTGCTCAGGGAAGTATCCATCGTCGACACCCCCGGCACCAATGCCGTCATCAGGCGTCACCAGGAGCTGACCGAGAGGTTCATACCCAGGGCCGACCTGGTGCTGTTCGTGACGAGTGCCGACAGGCCCTTCACCGAAAGCGAACGAGTTTTCCTGGAACTGATCAGCAGCTGGGGCAAGAAGGTGGCCATGCTGGTCAACAAGATCGACATCCTGGAATCGGAACAGGAACGCCAGTCGGTTGTCGAGTTCGTTCGTGACAACGCCCGGGGAGTACTGGAAGTGAACCCGCCGGTGCTGACCGTGTCCGGCCGCAAGGCACTGCGCGCCCGGTTGGCCGGAGACGAGGCGGCATTGGCCGAATCCGGCCTGCCCGAGGTGGAAGCACTCATCCGCAGCAACCTCGAGGAAGGCGAGCGCTTCCGCCTGAAGCTGCTCAATCCGCTCGGCGTGGGCGACCGTCTCCTGCAGCAGCTGGGGGCCGAACTGGGCAACCGCCTTGAGCTCCTGGCAGGCGACAGGCGCACGCTCGAGGACATCGACAGGCAGAGGCAGCAGTTCGACCGGGACATCCGCCGGGAGCTGGCCAACCACCTGAGCAGGTTCGACACCGTACTGCTGGAACTGGAACGTCGCGGTGACAACTTCCTGAATGACACCGTGCAGTGGCGCAACGTCTTCGGACTCATGAACAGCGAGAAGGTCAAGCAGCAGTTCGAGGAGCGCGTGATCCGCGGTTCCGACGAGGAGATCGACAAGGCTGTCGGTATGCTTGTCGACTGGTACATCGAACGCAACCTCAAGATGTGGGAAGACGTGATGGAGTTCATCAACCTGCGCACCCGGGCCGGTGAAGAACGCATCGTGGGCAAAGTCGGGGGTCGTTTCCAGTACGATCGCAACTCCCTGCTGGGCAACCTGCGGCAGCGCATCGAGAAGGTCATGGAGGGCTACAACAAGCGCGAAGAGGCCATCAGACTGGCCGATGGCCTGCAGGCCGCGGTCGTCAGCTCCGGCCTGCTGCAGGTGGGTGGACTGGGCCTGGGTGCGGCCGTGATCGCCTTCCTGTCCGGCGCCGCAGCCGACGTTACCGGCATAACCGCGGGTGTGGCCATGATCATCCTGGGCAGCACCGTTCTGCCCCGCAAGCGCGCCAGGGCCAAGAAGGAGCTGCACGAGAAGATGCAGGCGCTGCGGGACGGCCTGGAAGAGAGCCTGCAGGAACAGGTACTGAAGGAACTCGAGGCCTCGAACGAGAAGCTCAGCGCCACGATCGCTCCTTACACCCGCTTCGTTCGCAGTGAACTCGAACGGCTTGATGAGCTCCGCGGTGAGCTTGACGGCATCGAACAGCGCTTCGGGGAGCTCAGGCGCCGCATCGGCAGCTGAAGCTCATGGATAGGTGGCTGCCGGCAAGTACATGAGCGGCGTGTTGCAGGCGGCGGCCAGCTGCAGCAGCACAAGGTCATGGTTCATGACCGCCTGCAGCAACAGTGCCGTGCTGTCAAGAAGCGCGTCGAGCGCGGACCGGTCTGAGGGTTGCAGCCGCGAAAGCTGGAGCTCATGTTCGTTCCGCAACAGCTGTTCCCAGTCGGCGGCCAACTCCCGCGCGTTCAGCAGCGAACGCAGCCGGATCGCCTCCTGTTCCATGGCCAGGTGCAGACCAGGATCAGCCTGCCGAGGCAGCGGAACGGTTGCCTCGGGTCCGCGGATGGTGAAACTCTGCTGCAGCCGGTGCGGACTCAGATCGAACTGAAGCTGCCCGCTGCCGTAATCGGCACGCCGAATGACCAGGCCTGCGTTCCAGCCCGCCTCGGGCGCTGCTCCGGCTGCACCGGTGACCGCCAGGCTGAGGCCCGCGCTCAGCTCCACGCGCAGTTCCCGCTCTGCAGCCTGTCGCGCGGTCTCAAGCTGCCAGTGGTCAGAGAGAAGTTCCAGGCGGGCAAGCTCCCTGCTTCCGGTCAGACAGGCAGCAAGGCTGTCTGCGCCCGGTCCGAGGGCGGGTCTGCTGAAACCGTGTCCCTGCACGTGACTGAACACGATTCCCCGGCTCTGCAGGCGGAGCAGCAGGCGCTCGATCTCAGATTCGGTTTCCTTGACCCGCAGCTGAACCCGTGCCTCCTGTGAGTCCACGGCCGGACCACGCTGGTCCGCACGGTGGCTCGCCACCAGCCACTCGCCGTAGAAGTCCCGCAGGAACAGCTGCTCCTGCAGCATCAGGAAGTCCTGGTGTTCGGCCAGGGCCCGTGCCGTCAACTCCTGCGCTTCTTCGAGAGCCTGAACCAGCCGGGCTGTGGCAGCCAGCCCACGGTCAGCCTGCGTAGTCGGATCATGGAGCACCACCGTCAGGCTAGGCAGCAGTTCCAGGCGTCCCTGGCCGGTGCCCGGCTGGAAGCTGTACTGCTGGTGCAGTTGCCAGCTGACGGGTGACTCAGGGGTGTAAGCCGCGGGGGAGACAACGCCGGCGGGCAGAGGCGGCAGCTGCTCGCTGCCGAGTGGTTGGGCTGCTGCACCTGCTGAAAGCATCAGGTACAGCAGGGCGGACCAGGCGCCCGCAGGTCCCCGCCGCCGCAACACTGAACTTCGAGGCACGGTTCAGTCACCGGCCCGGATGCGTGCGAGCGGAAGGTGGTACAGCTGCCCGCCACGCATGTACTCCAGCCAGGGAGCCCACAACGTGGTCCGTTCGACCGCGAACAGTTGCGGGTCCGTCATGGCGTCACCGGTGGCCACCAGGATCGCCTGGTCACCCGGTGCCAGCGGAACTTCGCCACGGGCGAAGGTGAACTGGCGGAATGGGATGTTCTGCCATGTGAACCACTCAACCTGACCGGTACCAAGGGCCAGGTGGGGCAACTCACCCAGATGCCGGACGTCAACGCTGCCGAATCCATGAGCCAGATAGAACTGGCCGCTGCTCAAGTCCTCAGGGGCGAAACGGAAGTCGGTGAGGACGATGTCACTGCCGGACATGTTCTCCAGCACCATCACGATCACCATCGGGGCGCCCGACAGCCTCAGCAGGTCCGGCACCTGCAGCGCGTACGTGGGGTCCGGGTTCAGCCAGTGCACCTCGCTGGGTATCACCTCAAGGCCGGTCTGGCCATCTCCGTGCAGCAGGCTGATCTCACTGAAGGTGAGCGGTTGTCCGTCGGTGTATTCCAGCTCGACGCTCAGGCTGGACTGCTGGAAGTCAATCCCGAAACCGGCAACCCTGGCACCCGGGATGGCGATCCCGTCCAGGCCGTCGAGCAGGGTGGTGTCAGTGACCGGCAGTTCAACCGTGGCGGCTGTGCCGTGGTCGGCGGATGCGAGTTGCCAGGCGGAATCCCTGGCCTGGGCCAGGGTGAGTGAGGTACTGACCAGGAGCAAACTGGCGATGGTCGGAGGCAACAGTCTGGTCATGCGGGTTCCTTCCCGGCCGGCGGCATCCCTTCAGGACAGCCGCCGGCCAGCAGCGGGGGCTTCAGTTGTACGGGACCGAGTAGTGGCGTTGGGAGGTGGTTGTGCGCGAGCCGGCGGCTGTTCCTGTGGCCAGCACCTCCCTGGTGCCGTCCGTCCAGTCCTGGTACCGGGTGAAGGTGTAGTGGTAACGGCTGGTGGGATAACTGGTCAGATGCTGGTAACGCACGTTGGGCATGATCGTCACGGTGACCGAGTCACTGAAGGTGTTGTTGAATGACCTGCCCAGGGAAGCACTCACCACACTGTTCGGAACGCCCGCCCCGATGCTCCAGTTGAAGCTCTCAACCTTGGTGATGGAGAAAGTGCGCGTGATGGCACGGCTGGTGCTGTTTATGAATTCGTAATCAACGTGGGCTGCCGGTTCCGAGTACCCGACCCTGCGCGTGCTGGTGTGTTCCCAGTAGGCCCTGCCGAGGCGCTCGGGATGTTCGGGTTCCGGTTCTTCCGGCGCACTGTGGCAGGACGTGCAGGCACCACCGCTGATCTGATGCAGGATCTCTTCGGGTACGAGCGTGGGACCGTTCTGGGCCGGTGCCGCGAATGCGGCCAGTGGGAGCTGTGCCAGGAACAGCACAGTGGCAAGGATGAGATGCAGCTTCTTCATGGCGACCTCCAGGTGATGGAACCTTGCGCGAAGTTGGCCAACTGCCCGCTGTCAGCAAGTATGCCCGCAGGGCCCCGGCATTTCCATGGTGATTTGCCTAGTACCTGAGGTTGTTCGCCCTGTGGTCAGCGTGCGGGCCCGCGGCGCCCGTACACCCGCCCGCTGCCTCGCGCGGTGATAGACTCCTGCCTTATGAGCAAGAGCGCCACCCCAAGAATCGCCTACCAGGGAGTACCGGGAGCCTTCAGTGAAACCGCCGCGCTGCAGTTCGCGCCGGATGCCGAGGCGGTTGGCTTTCCGAGCTTCAGGGAGGCGTTCATGGCGGCGGCCGCGGGCGAGTTCAGCCACGTTTGTCTGCCGGTCGAGAACAGCCTGGCAGGTTCGATCAACCAGTCTTACGACCTGTTGCGTGACTCGGTACTGCACGTGGTTTCAGAACAGATCGTGCGGGTGAGGCACAACCTGCTGGCCAAACCGGGCGTGAAACTGGCAGAGGTGAAGCGGGTGTACTCCCACCCCCAGGCACTGGAGCAGTGCGCCGGCTTCCTTGCGCGTCACGGCATGGAGGCAGTGGTTGACTTTGACACTGCCGGGGCCGCCAAGCTGCTGTCAGAGAACGGCGGTGAAGGCAAGGCGGCGATCGCCAGCATCCAGGCTGCCGAACACTACGGTCTTGAGGTACTGGAACGTGACATCGAGGACCTGG
>CAZBBU010000101.1:0-5957 GCA_964489965.1 uncultured bacterium | reverse complement strand
TTCTCGGCAATCGGCGGCCTCTATTCCAGTGTGAGAGACTTGCTCAAGTGGAGCAGTCTGTTCCTGAAACCAGCGCTCGCCGCTGGTCAGGCTTTTCAGCCGGCGGATCTGATTGAGGCGCAGGAACCGCTCGGGCCGGCAACTGCAGCGTTGGCGGACAAGCCATTGCATGGCCCGGTTGCCAGAGGTTACGGCTTCGGCCTCGCTATAGAAAACTACGAGAACCACGGCAAGGTTGTGGGGCACTCCGGTGGATACCCCGGATTCACTGCACATATGGCGTGGCATCAGCCCAGCGGCCTGACCGTGGTGACGTCGACAAACGGCACTCACTCAGCCGCGCCACTGTTGGCCAGGCGGGCGCTTAATGAACTGATCGCCGAGGACAACAGTAAGCCTGAGCCGGTCGGGCCATGGGCTGAAACGCGCGAGGCGGTCAGAACCATAACCGGCCTGGCAAGCGGCCACGACATTGCCGAGGCGACCGACGTGTTCGCCATGAACGTGGAGCTGGATTTCCCTCTTGCGGAACGGCTGGAAAGACTCGCGATGGCGCGCATGAGCCTTGGTGAACCCGGAGGCCAGCATGGGGAGCCAGAGTTCGCTCGGGGCAGCAGCGCCAGGTGGTCACTCGCCTTCCAGTTCGGGGAGCTGGAACTGTACGTGGAGCTCATGCCCGTGGCGCCGTTCAGGGTGCAGACTTTTGTGGCAACGATGGTGCAGGCCGGCAGTCGCTTCAGGTTGTTCTGAGCACCGGGACAGAATCGGCGCGTTGATGAGGCGTACAATGCGCCTGATGAAGTTGTCCAGTCGTAACAAGTCAGCGGGCAGGACACCGTCATGATCAATCTGGTCCGTCAGATTCTCTGCGCCCGTGTCTACGAGGTGGCGCAACAGACGCCCCTTGAACGCATGGAACGCCTCTCCGGCCGCCTGGGTGCCGACGTACTTCTGAAACGCGAAGACCTGCAGGGAATTCACTCATTCAAAGTGCGTGGGGCCTATAACCGCATCGTGCAATTGAGCCCTTCAGAGCGGGCCGCAGGCGTGGTGTGCGCTTCCGCCGGCAACCACGCCCAGGGTGTAGCGCTGGCTGCACAGAAACTGGGTCTTAAAGCCATGGTTGTGATGCCCATAACCACGCCCTCCGTCAAGGTTTCAGCCGTCAGGCACCTGGGTGGAACGGTCGTGTTGCACGGTGACAGTTTCGAAGGCGCCTATATGCATGCCCGTCAGCTTGAAGAGGAGCACGGCCTGACCTTCATCCATCCGTTCGACGACCCGGCAGTGGTTGCAGGTCAGGGCACCGTTGCTTCAGAGCTGCTGCACCAGCACCCGGAGGACATAGAGGCGATCTTCGTGCCCGTCGGCGGTGGCGGGCTGGTGGCCGGGGTCGCGGGTTACGTGAAGTTCCTGCGGCCGGACATCCGGGTGATCGGCGTGGAGCCGATTGATTCAGCGGCCATGGAGGCCTCTCTGGCCGCTGGTGAGCGGGTGGAGTTGCCACGGGTCGGCACGTTTGCCGATGGTGTTGCGGTGCGCCAGGTGGGTGCGTACCCGTTCGAGATCTGCTCGAAACTGCTTGACGAGGTGATCACCGTGGGCACAGACGCGATGTCTGATGCCATCAAGGACATCTTCGAGGACACCCGGGTGCTGGCAGAGCCCGCTGGTGCGCTGGCGCTGGCTGGCCTGAAGGTTTACGCCGGCAGGAGCCCGCAACGAGCGGGCGCATTGATTGCCATAAACTCGGGTGCCAACATGAACTTTGACCGGCTGCGGCATGTGGCGGAACGGGCGAGCCTGGGTGATTCACGTGAGGTTCTGCTCGCGGTGACCATACCTGAGCGACCGGGCAGCTATCGCGCCTTCCTGAACGCCTTGGGCAAGCGCAGCCTGACCGAGTTCAATTACCGTTACACGGATGTTGAGGACGCGACGGTGTTCGTTGGCGTGAGCATCGAGAACTCCGAGTCGGTTAAGGCCGAGCTCCTGTCCGACCTCGCGAGCAATGGTTACGACGTTGTGGACTTGAGTGCGAATGAGACTGCCAAACTGCACTTGCGCTACATGGTTGGCGGGCGCGCAAGGACAGTTGGTCAGGAGGTCATTCTGCGAAGTGAGTTTCCGGAGCGACCCGGTGCCCTGCAGGAGTTTCTGGATGCGGTTCAGCCATGGAACATCACGCTCTTCCACTACCGGAATCACGGTGCGGATTACGGCCGGGTGCTGATGGGTTTGCAGGTCGCGCCGCATGAGCGCGAGCAGTTGAACCAGGAGCTTGCCGCTTTGTCGTATCCGTTTGAGGACGAGACTGACAATCCTGCGTACAGGCTGTTTCTGCGTGGCTGAGCAGGCGGCTGAGCCCAGGGGCCGGCCGGCGTTTCCATACCTGCTGGTGATGCTGGCACTCGTAGCTGTAGCGATGGCGCTGTTCAACCGGCTTACGGAAGCGGTCAGTCCCAGCTGCCAGAATGTGGTGCTTGAGCAGCTTGCTTCACCCTCCGGTGAATGGAAGGCTGTTCTGTTCGAACGGCGTTGCGGCGAGGGCCCAGGTTTCAGCTCTCAGGTCTCAGTGCTGCGCAGTGACCTGGACCTGCCCGATCAGGCCGGCAACGCGCTGGTTGCCGTCGATGGCGTGTCGGCGGCAGATTCAGGCTGGGGCGGCCCGCTGGTCGCACTCGAATGGCAGTCCAACGAACTGTTGCTCATCAGCTACGACCCGACTGCGACCATCACGAGCAGCAGAGACTCAGTGGCGGGCATCCGGGTGAAGTTAACTGCCAGGGACCCGTAGGCGTCTGCCTCGCAGCCCTCCCGAGCTCGCCGCAACGCACTCTGCTGTGAATCCATGCCGGAACCGGTCACTCAGCTGACCGTACCGACCCGTGGGGAACCACGAGTCGGCTCGCGGTTCCACCCTCCTAATGGCGGGGTCTTGACGGGAAGCAGACCTGACCCCTAGAATTCTGGAAACGTTTCCAGCAGAGAGTGTCCAGTCCCAGGAACAGGAGCACCAAGCTGTCCGCCAAGGTCACCATCAAGCAAGTGGCAAGCCACGCCGGCGTAGGCATAGCAACCGTTTCTCGCGTGCTGAACGGCGAACAGGATGTGGCCGACACAACCCGGCAACGGGTCCTGGCAAGCTGCAAGGCACTCGGTTACACCCGCAGCAACCTCGGTCGCAGCCTCAAAACAGGTGCGACCGGCAATATCGGTGTGGCAATCATGTCCCGCCATGCCCCAGTGATACTGAACCCGTTCTACACGGTCGTGGTTGGCGGCATCGAACAGGAACTGAACGGCGCCGGCAAGCACCTTCTACTGAGCAGCCTCAGGCGCAAAGGCGACCTGCTGGCGCTGGCCAGCGAAGGCCGGGTTGACGGCCTGCTGGTGGTCGGCTGCGACATCGCATTCGAAGACCTCGAGAACCTGCGAGCCAGCCAGCGACCCGTGGTGCTGGTGGATCACGAGCATCCCGGGCTCACATCGGTCTCGGTGGACCACGAGGGTGGCGGACGCCTGGCCGCCAGGCAGCTGCTGGAGCAGGGTGTCAACCAACCAGCGTTCGTTACCGAGAACCTGACGAACCCGAACTTCCGCTCCCGGCTTCACGGCTTCCGCAGTGAGCTCGAGGCAAACGGAGTGCCGCTGCACGCCACCGGCATCGCGCAGGGTGGGGACAGCTGGGACGGCGGCTACTATGCCATGCGCCAGGTACTCGAACAGGGTACGGCGACGGACGGCGTATTTGCCGCTAATGACCCCGCCGCACTCGGCGCCATGAGGGCCTTGGCCGAGGCAGGCCGCAGTGTGCCCGAAGACACACGCGTCATCGGCTTCGATGACATTCACCTGGCCGCACAATCAGGACTGACGACCATACAGGTGGACAAACTCGACCTGGGCCGGACGGGTGCCCGCATGTTGCTTGAGCAGATCGAATCCGCCGGGGGCACCCGCAGCCTGCAGCTGCCCGGCCGACTGGTCAGGAGGGTAACCGCATGATCCGACGGCTGACCAGGAGCAATCCCGTGGGCTACCTGTTCACCCTCCCCTACGTGATCTTCTTCGGCGTCTTCGTGGCCTACCCTTTCGGCTTCGCCATCTGGCTCACACTGCACAACTGGAACATCGTGCGCCCGGAGAAACCGTTCGTGGGGCTGGCGAACTTCGAACGGCTCTTCAGCGATGAACTGTTCTGGAAGGCGCTCGTGAACACCGGCGTGTTCCTGGTCGTGCACATCCCGCTGCAGATCGCCATCGCACTCCTGCTGGCCGTGGTCCTGAACCAACAGATACGCTTCCGTGGACTCTTCCGAGTTGCCTACTTCCTGCCGTACGTTACTTCCGGCGCCATCGTCAGCCTCGTGTGGCTGCGCCTGTATGCGGACGACGGCCTCCTGAACCAGTTGCTGGCACAACTCAACCTGAAACCGGTGGGCTGGTTGTCAGACCCCCGCATCGCCATGCCCAGCATCGCCATCATGGCCACGTGGAAGAACGTCGGCTACTACCTGATGATCTTCCTCGCATCACTGCAGGGCATCCCGGCTCAGCTCTACGAGGAAGCCACGCTCAACGGCGCAACCGCCTGGCAAAGGTTCGTGCACATCACCTTCCCCATGCTCAACCCGGCGTTCATCCTGGTGGTCGTGCTCAGCACCATCGGTGGGTTCTCACTGTTCGTGGAGCCCTTCGTGATGACCGCCGGTGGTCCGCTTGACTCCACCTTGAGCCTGGTCCTGTATTTGTATCAGAACGCCTTCCAGTTCCTGCGCATGGGTTACGCGGCAGCAATCGGCGTGGTGCTGGCCATCATGATCTTCCTGGTGACGGTCGTACAGCGCCGCTTCCTGGAGCGGGAGGTGGGCTACTGATGGACTGGAACCAACGACTGCAGAAGCGCCTGGAGAACTGGCCCAGGTCAATGCGGCAGCTGCTGTTCTATACGCTGCTGACCGCCGGGGCCCTGGCATTTCTGCTGCCGTTCCTCTACATGGCATCCACAGCCTTCAAAGGTCCGCGTGAAGTTTTCAGCCTCAGCCTGTTCCCACGCGAACCAACCCTCGACAACTTCAAGGCGGTATTCACCCAGATCCCCATCGGCAAGGCGCTCATGAACAGCATCTTCGTTTACGGCGTTCAGACGCTGAGTGTGCTGGTGTTTTCTTCGATCGTCGGCTACGCCCTGTCCCGACTGCAGTTCTTCGGCCGTGAATTCGTCTTCAACGTGATCCTGCTGACCATGATGATCCCAGGGCAACTGCTGCTGATTCCCCTGTACATCCTGATAGTGAACTTCGGATGGTCAGACTCGTACACCGCACTGATAGTGCCAGGGATGGTGAGTGCGTTCGGAATATTCATGTTCAGACAGAACTTCAAGACGATCCCCCAGGAACTGCTGGACGCGGCCAGAATGGACGGTGCGAATGACCTTCACATCCTGTTCCGCATCGTCTGGCCTCTGAGCATTCCCAGCCTCATCACAGTGGGCATCTTCACGTTCATGGGCGGCTGGAACGATTTCCTGTGGCCATCGATCGTCAACCGTGACATCAACGTACAGACCCTCACCCAGATGGTCACCCTCTACGGCATCGGAGGACAGGCGGGCGGGCAGACGGGCGCGATCATGGCGTCCAGTCTCATTGCAGTCGTGCCGATGATCATCGTTTATCTGGTCTTCCAGCGGTATTACCTCGAAGGCGTTGCCTCGAGTGGAGTGAAAGGATGAGGAGGTTAGCTGGTGTGAAGAGGATCAGTCGACTCGCCCTGGTTGTGCTGCTCGGAATGAGCCCGGCCCTGGCACAATCGGAAATCACCTTCTGGCCGTCGTCGAACCCGGAGGAGATCCAGTTCGCCACGGAAATCGTAGAAGCCTGGAACAGTGCCAACCCTGACCTTCAGGTTCGCATGCAGCCCTTGCCTGCCAGCCGCTCAACCGAAGAGGT
>CAZBBU010000100.1:0-5978 GCA_964489965.1 uncultured bacterium | reverse complement strand
GGGGCTCATCGGTACCCTGCAGATGTTCGACCAGGTGGCAATATTCGGAGACGCGGTCCCGTTAAGAAGCGTGATCACCCTGGCCTACTTCGTGTACGACCGGATGTTCCCCGGCGCTCAACTGCCGGAAGTGGGCTTCGCCTCAGCCGCGGCAATATTCCTGGCGGTGCTCACACTCATAATCGTCTTCGTTCAGCGCCGCTTCATCCGCTCAGAGGGCGTCCGGTGAGCCTGCCTGCGGGCATTGCCGCCCGTGAACTCGAACGCTGGCATGCCCGACGCCGCTGGTCCCGCGCCGGACTCGTATACGTACTCATGTTGCTCTTCTCAATCCTGTTCCTGGGCCCTCTGCTGTTCGCCGCTCTCTCAAGCCTGAAAACCAATCCACTCGAGTACCCGCCCACCCTGGCGATACCGCAGCTGTCACCCACGAACTGGGCTGCTGCCGCAAGCCTCGGACGGTCCGGCAGCGGCAACGCACTCTGGGGTGGTTTTGCTCCTGGCGGCGCTGTTGACTTCCACCTGACCTACTTCGTGCCCGCAGGAACCGCGGCCGGAACGCCACAGGCCATAGTTCCGCGACGCAGGCCCGGGAGTGGACTCGGTGCAGTCCAGACGATCGATTACGCCGCCGATTATGCAGTCAGCACCCCACTCACTGAGACATCCCGCATTGCTGGCGAGCATGAGGTGGATGGCCAGACCATCGCCGGTCAATACATCAGCTACACGGTCAATATCAACTACGAAGGTGAAGGTCCGCACATCGAGCGGCTGCCCCTGGACATCGAATCGCCAAGCCGCGACTGGGTTCTTGTGGAGGCAAGCCTGCCTCCCACCCGTCTGGAACGACTTGGCCTGGTGGCTTCTTATGACAACATCGCCCCAGGCTCACTGGGTTACGTGTTCCACAATTACCGGCGCGTGTTCAACGAGGCCCGCAGCGTGACCACCGGCCGGAGCCTCTTCCTGAGCTGGACCCTCAATTCCTTCATCATCGCCATCGCCAAGGTGATCAGCACCCTGCTTCTGGCCAGTATGGCCGGCTACGCCCTCGCCCGGATCAGATTCCGTGGTGCCGGCCTCATATTCGTTCTGGTCCTGTTCGCCCAGATGATTCCCGGCCAGGTGATCTTCATAAGCAACTACCTGGTACTGCGCGACGGGATCTTCGGCCTGTCCCGCCTCTGGGGCCAACCCACGTTGCTCAACAGCCTCAGCGGCGTCATCCTGTCCGGGCTCGTCGGTGCCAGTGCTGTCTTCATCATGAAGCAGTTCTTCGAGAGCATTCCCCGTGAAGTGGAAGAGGCAGCGATGATCGACGGTGCCAGCCAGTGGCGCCGGTACTGGAACGTGGTCCTGCCGATGGCGCGACCGGCCCTCGGGGCCCTGACCATCCTCACCTTCCAGGGCGCGTGGAACGAGTTCTTCTGGCCACTTGTGGTACTGACAACGCCAGAAGACATCAAGACACTGCCCATCGGTCTGCTGACTTTCCGCAACGTGTACGCCGGCAGCGGCGACTGGGGACTGATCCTGGCCGGAGCGGTCCTCAGCGCACTGCCCATCATCATCCTCTTCGTGGTCTTCCAGCGCTACTTCCTGGAAGGAATCGCGTACGGCGGCGGCAAGGAGTGACACTTGAACTTCACTGAGAACCTGGTACTGAAGGAAAACTACACCTTCCTGGTCGCGGGTGAGGACGCAATGGTGGCAGGTGGCGAACATGGACTGTACAACCGTGACACACGCTTCCTGAGCCGCTACTGCTGGATGTTCAGCGACGGCTTCCGACTGCTGGTGAGTGATTCGAGCCGAAGCGACCTCGGATACACACACCATGCGCTGATAGTCGGACCCGAACAGCTGCTCGGTGTAAGTCGCACCCTGCAGATTGACGCTACCGGACTGACTGACGAACTGCTGGTGGCCAACACCTCCCTGGCAACCCAGAAGACCACGCTGCGTCTGGAGCTGGACAGCGACTTTGCCGACCTGTTCGAGGTTCGTGGCTGGCACCAGACCCAGCGCGATGTCGGGATCGAAACCAGCAGGGCACGTGCCACGTTCACCTGGCGCAGCAGCGATGGGCTGGAACAGGAGGTAGCGGTAACTGCGAACCGGGAACCGATCTGGGACGGACCGAACGCGCTGTTCCACCTGGAGCTCGGGCCCGGTCAGGAACTCCGCCTGCAGGTTCGAACTGAACTGAGCAGTCCTCTCGAGACCTCGCTGCCCCTGCCGGATATTGACACCTGGCGCGAACGCTTCCCGGCTGTCGACCGCAACCACCGGCACTCACGCGTGATCCAGCAGGCGATCACCGACCTGCGTGGACTGCTGCTGGCCACGGACGAAGGACAGGTGGCTGCCGCAGGCATCCCCTGGTTCGTGACCACCTTCGGTCGCGACTCACTCATCACCGCCTCGATGCTTGCCCGCTGGCAGCCAGACCTGGCCCGGGGCACTCTGAGGCACCTGGCGGCCAGACAGGGCACCACACAGGACGCCGCCCGCAGCGAAGAACCCGGGAAGATTCTGCATGAACTCAGACAAGGCGAACTCGCTCGCAGCGGCGTAGTGCCGTTCGGCCGCTACTACGGCTCCATCGACGCGACGATGCTGTTCCTGCTGCTGCTCGGACAACTGGCTGACCGCCAGCTCACCCAAGAACTGCAACCGAACTGGCAGGCCGCCCTGAGCTGGCTGCTTGACCATGCAGACCCGGATGGTGACGGCTTCTTTGAGTTCACAGGTGCCCGCGAAGGCAAGGGCCTGACCGTCCAGTCATGGAAGGACTCCCACGATTCGCTTTCACACGCTGACGGACGACTGGCCAGCGGAGCCATCGCCGTCTCCGAAGTGCAGGGCTACGCGTACTCGGCACTGACAGCCTGTGCTGAATTCTTTGCGCAACTCGGTGATCACGCGAACGCACTCCGTTGCCAGGAACGTTCCGAGCAACTGAAGCGACAGTTTCACGAAAAGTTCTGGCTCGAACACCTGCAGACTTACGCCCTGGCGCTGGACGGGGACAAGCAACCCCTGCAGGTGCGAAGCTCTGATGCCGGCCAGCTGTTATGGACCGGAATCGTGCCGGAAGAGATCGCCCCGACCCTGGTCGAATCGCTCTTTGCAGACGACATGTGGTCCGGTTGGGGTTTCAGAACCCTGTCCAGCAGGGAAGTGCGCTATAACCCGCTCAGCTACCACAACGGCTCCGTCTGGCCACACGACACGGCGCTCACGGGCCTCGGCCTGTTCCGGTATGGCTTCAAGGATGAGGCGCGGCGCATCCGCGACGCGCTGCTGGATCTGGCCGCCAGCCAGCCGGATCTGCGCGCCCCGGAACTCATCAGCGGTTACGCACGCGGTTCACAGCCCGCTGTGCCATACCCGGTCGCTTTCACGCCGCAAGCCTGGTCAGCAGACGCGCAGCTGAACCGGCAAGAGGTATGACCGCCACGAGCGACAACCCGAACAGCTGAGGCGTTCACCGGCCCGGTACAATCAACCCCGATGCCACGATCAGGACTGGAGCGACTGGCAGACCAACTGCGCACCCGGCCGGCCCTGCTGCTGACCGGGGCGGGAATCAGCACTGATTCCGGCATCCCCGACTACCGCAGCCCAGCCGCACTTGCCAATCCGCGGGAGCCGATGCGCTTCCAGACATTCCTCAGGGATCAGACTGCCAGACAGCACTACTGGGCGCGCTCCCACGTCGGCTGGAAACACATGTCAGTGGTCCAGCCGAACAGTGGCCACATTGCCTGTGCGCGGTTACAGGCCGCCGGTCTGGCAACGGGCGTGCTCACGCAGAACGTGGATGGACTGCACCAGCTGGCAGGAAGTACCGAGGTGCTCGAGCTGCACGGAACGATCTCACAGGTGCGCTGCCTGAGCTGCCGTCAGACCGAGCCGATGACCAGTTACCAGTCACGGCTGCTGCGCCTCAACCCGGGCTTCTCTGCACAAGCCGGAGCGCTCAATCCAGACGGTGACACTGAACTGGCGACCGAAGACACCGCCGGGTTCCAGGTGGCGAACTGCCTCAATTGCGGCGGAATCATGAAGACCGACGTAGTGTTCTTCGGGGAGAACGTGCCGGCGCCCGTGGTGACCGCTGCCTGGGAGATGCTTCAGGAAGCCAAGTCACTCCTGGTGCTGGGTTCATCGCTGACCGTCCGCTCCGGCTACCGGTTCGTGGAAGGCGCCTGCCAGCAGGACAAGCCTGTGTTCATAATCAATGACGGCCAAACCAGGGCAGACGACCTGGCCCTGATCAAGCTGGAAGGCCGACTCGCCCCTCTTCTCGACTCGCTGCTGGAACTGCTGGATATCAGGTGAATTTGTACCGGCTGGTATCGCCCCAAACCCCCGGCACCCCCTGCGGCCACTAGAATCAATCAATCTACAATTCGGCAAGGTCCTGTAGTGCGTGGCTGGCCTTCCAACAGGAGGTAGAGATGCTTCGTATCCGCAATATCGTGGTAACGCTTGGGCTCACCGCGCTGCTTGCAACCGCAGCCGCCCAGTCAACCCAAACGGGCACCGGAGGAGCGGCCGCCACCGTTGATGAACGGGCGACGGCAGCGGCAATCACAGTGCTGGAGCTCGGTGGCAACGCGATCGACGCCACCGTGGCTGCAGCCGCCGCACTGGGCGTAACTGATCCCTTCAGCGCCGGTATCGGTGGGGGTGGCTTCATGCTCATCTACTCCGCTGAAACCGGTCGGGTCATAACGATTGATGGCCGCGAGACCGCACCACTCGCAGCCACACCTGACATGTTCATGGACGGCGATTCCTCCATACCGTTCGGCGAACGGCGCGGCAGCAGCCTTTCCGTGGGCGTTCCCGGCACACTGGCGCAGTGGCAGGTGGCGCTGGATCGCTATGGAACCATGGACCTGGGCACGCTCCTGCAGCCCGGCATCCAGCTCGCTGAGAATGGCTTCGAGGTCGATGAGTCCTTCGCCTCACAGGTTCAGGGCAACTTCGACCTGTTCTCCGTCTTCCCGGCCACCGCAGAGCTTTACCTTCCCGGCGGCGAAGTACCGGCCGTCGGCAGCATTTTCACCAACCCCGACCTGGCCGCCACCTACCGTCAGCTGGCTGCAGAGGGCATCTCCGCGTTCTACCGCGGTTCCATCGGTGAAGACCTGGTGGCCACTGTCCAGTCACCCGCTACTGTTGCCGAGCCGCCTTACAACGTGCGCAGCCAGAACATGACCATGGAGGACCTTGACCTCTATCACGCTCCCGTCCGCGCAGCCACCCACGTCAACTACCGCGGTTATGACGTTTACGGAATGGGCTCACCGTCCAGTGGCGGCCTCACCGTAGGCCTCATCCTGGGGATGCTGCAGACGTTCGACCTGGGTGAGCTTTCCGAAGCCGAAGCGCTCCACACCATGATCGAAGCCATGCGCATCGCCTACGCCGACCGCGCCGCCTACATGGGCGATTCCGACTTCGTGAACGTTCCGGTGGCCGGCCTTCAGAATCCGGCATTCGCCGAGGCCCGCGCCCAGTTGATCGGTGACATCGCAGGCTCAGGCATCACGGCCGGCAATCCCTTCGCCTACCAGGAAGTGGGCAGTCCGCCGCTGCTTGCCCCGCAGGAAGCGGATGAAGAAGGGGTCAGCACCAGCCACATCACGGTTGCCGACCGCTACGGCAACGTTGTGGCATACACCATCACCATCGAGTCCACCGGCGGCAGTGGCATGGTAGTTCCCGGCCGCGGCTTCCTGCTGAACAACGAACTCACTGACTTCAATGCCGGCCCTGGCACAGCCAACTCGGTTCAGCCCGGCAAGCGCCCGCGCTCCAGCATGGCGCCCACCATCGTCCTTCGTGATGGAAAGCCCGTCTACGCGCTCGGTTCGCCCGGTGGCTCCACCATCATCACCACGGTGCTGCAGACGCTCATCAATCTGATCGACTTCGACATGACGCCCGAAGAAGCCCTG
>CAZBBU010000099.1:4906-5979 GCA_964489965.1 uncultured bacterium | reverse complement strand
ATCCGCGGCAACCCGTTCATTCTCCTGCCCGGAGCGGCACTGCTGGGCTGGTTCCTCTCCCGGGTGCGGCAGGTACGGGCCCGCTTCAGGGACCTGCCGTCCGACGGCATGCTCTACCCGTTCGAACCACCGAACGACCTGCCGCCAGCCGCAGTACCCTGTCTGATGAACAAACCCGGGGTTGCCGCCGGCAGCAACAGTTTCGCCGCCACGGTGATGGACCTCGCCCGCATCGGCCTGGTGGAGTTCGGCGGTAAGGGCAGAAAGTTCAGCATGCAGGTGGACATGACCACCAAGAACCCCGACCTGCTGGCGTTCGAAACCTCCGTGCTCTCGTTCCTGCGCGGCGCCGCCCGGCTCTCCAGGAAGACAGGCTCCCGGGGCTGGCCGGTTGTCACCAACCGGGAACTGAAGCGCTACGGCCAGTCCCGTACCAACTTCATGTCCAAGTGGGGCAGCAGCGTGCTCAAGTGGGTCAAGAAGGAGTACACGCGGGGCAAGTACGGCGATGCCCCCAGGGGACAGCCAGCCGCCCGTGACAGCCTGATAACCCCCGAGAGCGGCCGCGCGGCGAGCCGCACCTTCGGCCTCGGCTTCCTTATCGCGGTGATCCTGGGCCTGCTGGGACTGGTCGCCTCCGGGCCTCTCACCCTCGTCTACTGGCTGTTCGCTGCGGTGGCCTTCATCGCTGCCATCACCGCGTTCGGAGCGCGCCGCTGGAAGGACAACGTGGCGCCGCACGTGTACGGCTGGCAGGGCTTCAAGCGCACGCTGAGCGATTACACGCAGATGAAGGACGCACCGGATGACTTCTTCAACCTCTGGGACCGCTACTTCGTCTACGCCGCGGCACTTGGTGTGGCCAAGCGCTACCTGAATAACATTGAGAAGCTGGCTGACGAGCGCGGAATCAGCCCGGCAGTGATGGCGCACAGGGCCACCTGGATGGGTGCGGATCCCGGCTCGATCACCAGTCTGTCCGGCCTCGCCTCCAGCGTCAGCGCCCTGTCCAGTTCACTGTCAAGCGCCGTGTCCAGCGCGGGCGTCTCCGCCTCGTCAGGCGGCTCATCGAG
>CAZBBU010000099.1:1102-4896 GCA_964489965.1 uncultured bacterium | reverse complement strand
GGTGGCGGGGGCGGCCGCTAGCCGCAGCTGGTCTCGCCGGGCGCAGTCCAGCCCGGCCGCCGGGGTTATGTTTGGGCAATGTCGAACCGCCTGAGCGCCGTATTCGGCGCCATCTACGCAGCCCTGGCCGTGGCACTCGGCGCCTTTGGCGCGCATACTCTTGAGGGGCGGGTAACGCCCGACCGCCTGGAGACTCTGGAAACTGCCGTGCGCTACCTCATGTACCACGCGCTGGGCCTGCTGCTGCTCAGCAGGCTTTCCCGCTCAGGCACGGCCAGTCTGCTCATCGCGGTGGGTGCCGCCATCTTCTCGTTCAGCCTCGTGCTGCTCGTGCTGACTGATACCGGCTGGCTGGGCGCCGTCACCCCGGTCGGCGGCGCCCTCATGATCGGCGGCTGGCTGCTGCTGGACTGGCAGTTCCTGACCGGAAAGCAATCCTGATTGGGCAGCCCGCAACAGCTGCAGGCTGAGAAGCCACTCGTGCCGGTGTGGCTGCTGCTTGCCGTCATCGTGGTTGCCATCAGCCTGTCGGCCATCTTCATCCGGCTTACCGACGCGCCGGGAACGGTGATAGCCCTCTACCGGCTGGCGATGGCCACACTCATGACCCTGCCCGCCGCCTGGCGCGGGCTGCGCCGCAGCCGACTCACCCGGCGCGGGCTGTGGCTGGCCGTGGCAGCCGGGGTGATGCTCGGCTGGCACTTCGCCACCTGGACCACCTCGCTCGAACACACCAGTGTGGCGGCCAGTGTGACACTGGTGACCACCAACCCGCTGTGGCTGGTGCTGATCCTGTGGCTCTTCATGGGTGTTGCGCCCACCCGGCGCACTCTCGTTGGCGTGCTGGTCGCGGTGGCCGGCGGCATAGCCATCGGGCTTGACGGGGGCTCCAGCCTGCCTGGAGACAGCGCGATGTTCGGCAACCTTCTGGCCGTGGCCGGCGCCATCTTCGTCTCCATAAACATGCTGCTCGGCAGGGCCGCACAGCGGGCAGGACTGAGCGTGATGGCCTACTCAGGCATCAGCTATCTGGTGGCCACGTTAAGCCTGTTGCCACTCCCGGCTCTGCTGGGACAACCGTACGGTCCCTACCCCACTGATGTTTTCCTGTGGATCCTGGCGCTGGCGGTGGTGTCACAGCTGATCGGACACACCGCCATCAACTACAGCCTGCGCTTCCTTGAGCCCACGCTGGTCTCCACCTTCATACTGCTCGAACCGGTGGTCGCCAGCCTGCTCGCCATGCTCATCTTCCAGGAGTTTCCGGGAGCCGCTACTGCGCTGGGCGCCGTGGTGCTCATCACCGGCATCTGGCTGGTCAACTCAGGGCCGCAATCAAGGCGCGCCAGGCGACAGGAAACACCCGGGACTGTGCTATAATTCCCGTCGTGAAGGTTCTTCCGGGCAGATTCAGGAGCAAGGACACTGCCGGAGATGAAGAGAGCCATCCAGCCACAAAACCTGTTCATTCGGAGCAGCCACCGCTGACCCTGCCACACTTGGGTCGGTGGGAAGTTGCCGCTCATGGTGCGGGTCGAAGGGAGCGATCATTCTGAAAAACTCAGCAGGCATGTTCAAGGACGGTGACCAGGTCGTGCTGCCTCCATACGGAGTCGGCGTCGTTGCGGGCACGGTCATGAAGAGCGTCGCAGGAACCGAACACCAGTACTACGCCGTGGACTTTCCCGGCGGCACCTCCAGGGCCTACGTGCCCGTCAAGGCACCACAGGAAGCCGGACTGCGCGCCGCCCTTACTGCCGAGGAAGTCAAGAACGTCCTGGAGCGTCTGGAAGAAGGCCACATCACGCTGCCCAAGCAGTGGGCCGCACGGCACCGCCGGGTGAGTGACATCCTGACGAGCGGTGACCCTTACCAGATCGCCACCCTGGCCAGTGAGCTCAGGCGCTGGGACCAGGAGCGGGGCCTGCCCGACCTGGACCGCCAGGCCTACCGTCGTGCACTCCGGCTGCTGGCCGGTGAGATCAGCGCAGTCATGGGCATCACCGCGGCAGAAGCCCGCGGCATGATGGGTGTTGGCGAGGATGAAGGCCTGAACTAGGCCTGACGGCGGTCAACGGCCGGGCCCGCGTCTGCACCCAGCCAGCGCCTCCCGATCGCGTAAGCCGCCCAGGCGTCAATGCCGGCGGGAACGGGTCTGAGGCCCGGCGGCAGCAGCCGCCACACTCCCCGGGCGGGATTAAGCAACCAGTACAGGGCACGACCTTCCAGGGTCGTGCCTTTTTCATCGGCCACTTCAGGCGACTTGCCTGCCTGGCCGAGTTGCGTCAGCAGCGACTTCGAGCCGGTACCGCCACCCACCACCAGCGGTACGTTCAGCGGCAGGTCGATCCTGGCCAGCTGCGCAGCAGTGACCACGGCTGCCGCCAGCAGTCCACCATGCGCATCCAGCAGCGCCAGGCCGATGTTGCGGCCGGGGTCGACTGCCACCAGCGCGGTCTCCTCCGGAATGACCAGCTCCTGCACCCGTCCCATTAAAGCACCACCTTGCAGCGAACATGAAAGAGAACTGTCCCCGACCGGTTGGTCGGGGACAGTTTCGTTTGCTGGAACTGTGCTTGAAACTCAGGCTTCAGCTGCGCTGCCCTGTTCGGGCTGTGGCTGGCTGCCGGGCTCGCCGCGCCTTGCCACCTGACGGGGGCTCTCCGCCAGCCGTACCTCGGACTCCTTGTCCAGCACGTTGATGCTGCGGATTGCCGCCAGGCCGGTGCCGGCAGGAATCAGGCGACCCAGGATGACGTTCTCCTTGAGGCCGACCAGTTCGTCCGCCTTGCCGCTGACTGCCGCTTCGGTCAGCACGTGAGTGGTGTGCTGGAACGAGGCTGCGGACAGCCAGGACTTGGTGGTGAGGCTTGCCTTGGTGATTCCGAGCAGGATCGGCTTCCAGACGGCGGGCTGCTTGCCTTCGGCCAGCAGCGCTTCGTTGACGTCCTCGACGTCAAAGCGCTCGACAGTCTGGCCTTCCAGGAACTTGCTGTCACCCGACTCCAGGATCTCCACGTACTTGAGCATCTGCCGCACGATGACTTCGATGTGCTTGTCGTGCACGCTCACACCCTGCGCCCGGTACACCTTCTGGATCTCATCCACGATGTACTGCTGCACCTTGCCGGCACCCTGTGCCTCCAGCAGGTCGTGCGGGTTGATGGCGCCCCTGGTCAGCTGATCGCCGGCCTCGACGGACGCTCCCTCATGCACGATGAGACGCAGGTTGCGGTCGATGCGGTAGGTCTTGGAGAACTCGCCGTCCTCACTCGTCACGGTGACGCGGGTGCGGTCCTCGTCATCCTCCACCGACACGATGCCGTCGAGTTCACTGATGACCGCCTTGACCTTGGGCTTGCGGGCCTCGACCAGCTCGATGACACGCGGCAGACCCTGGGTCACGTCCGCACCCGAGGCGATGCCACCGGTGTGGAACGTACGCATGGTCAGCTGGGTGCCGGGCTCACCGATCGACTCGGCAGCGATGACGCCCACAGCCTCGCCCAGCGAGACTTCGCGCATGGTTGACATGTCGAGCCCGTAGCAGGCACGGCACACGCCGGCGCGCGTCTGGCAGGTGAGCGGCGAGCGCACGTCGATGGACCGCACCTGCGGGTCCGTCGGCAGTGCCGCGTAGATGGCGTCAACATCCTCGCGCATGATCAGGCTTCCGGAGCTGTAGGACAGGTTGCCAATGGTGAAGTCCTGGGCGACCCGCAGACCGTAGATGCCCATGTCCACGTGACCCTTGGGCCTGAGCTGACCCTCACGGCTGTAGAAGTCCACGGTTG
>CAZBBU010000099.1:0-1064 GCA_964489965.1 uncultured bacterium | reverse complement strand
CGGGTCAGGTAACCCGAGTCAGCGGTACGCAGTGCCGTGTCGGCACCGCCCTTGCGGGCGCCGTGCGTGGAACTGAAGTACTCGAGCACCGTCAGGCCCTCACGGAAGTTGGCACGGATGGGCACCTCGATGGTCTCACCGGAAGGCTTGGCCATCAGGCCACGCATGCCGGCAAGCTGCACGATCTGCTGGGGGCTGCCCCTCGCACCGGACTGTGCCATCACGAACAGCGGGTTGAACGGCATGTTCTCCTCGAAGTTCTCGAACACAGCCTGCTTGACCTTCTCGGTCGTGTCATTCCAGAGGCGGATGACGGCGGCGAGGCGCTCGTCCTCGGTGGCGAAGCCCATATCGAACTCGGCCTCGATGGCCTCGAGCTGCTTCTGGGCGGCCTCGACCAGTTCGCGCTTGCGCGGCGGGATGGCCACGTCGTCGATGCCGATGGTGATGCCGGTGGTGGTGGAGAGCTCGAAACCGGCGGTCTTGAGGCTGTCGAGCAGCTTGGCGGTGCGTTCGATGCCGAGCAGCTTGAAGCTGTCCATGACCAGGTTGCGCAGCGCGTTCTTCTCGTAGGCAGTGTCATAGCGGATCATGGAGGCGGGGACTTCGCCGCCATCCTCGGACAGCGTCTCACGGACCAGGCGGGCGAAGTAGACGCGCCCGGGGCTGGTGGCCACCAGTTCACCGCCCAGTCGGACGGTAACGGTGTCCTGCATGTCCACATCGCCACGCTCCACGGCGAGCAGTGCCTCGTCCTCGCTGCCGAACACGAACTGCAGCTGACCGGCCGTGGTGTCCTTGCCATCAAGCTTGATCGGGCTGTTGAGGTCGATCTTCCCTGCCGCCAGCGCCTTGAACACCGACTCGGTGTCCTTGAACTTGCTGCCGGCTCCCCGCTCGGAGCGGTACAGCTGGGTGAGCACGAACAGGCCCAGGATGATGTCACGGCTGGTCTGCACGTTGGGGTTGCCGTGTGCAGGTGACAGCAGGTTGTGGCTGGACAGCATCTGCAGCCTTGCCTCGGACTGCGCGTAGACGCTGAGCGGCACGTGGATGGCCATCTG
>CAZBBU010000098.1:0-5998 GCA_964489965.1 uncultured bacterium | reverse complement strand
CACGGTAACCGCAGGAAACGCCATTCCCGCAGTCAGGGACTCCGGGAAGTCCTGCCATTCAAGCGTGGTCAACTGCGCCGCCCTGGTGTTATGGAAGCCGAGTACGAAGCTGGACGACCCGGTCGCAGCGACGTCCACCGTTAACGGCGAGCTGCGGCCAGCCAGGAACTGGTTGTTACCCACCATGGGATCGGACCAGACCACGTGGCCTCCCAGCGCCGGATCCGCCAGATCATGGGGGCCCAGCACTGACGGATCTGCGGCCAGGAGCCTGAGCTCGCCCAGGTAACCGCCGTTCGAACGGCCAGCATGATCGGTCAGTCCGGTCAGGCGGAAATGTGTGGCCCGCACCGGGTGATCGAACATGAATGCCTGATCGATCCTGGCAGCACCGAGAGTTCCCTCCAGGACCTGGGTAAAGGTGACACCATCCAGGCTGGTTTCCAGCAGGAAGTCACGCAACTGCCGGTCTACGGCGCTGTTGACCAGAGGGTGAATGACGGCACCAATCAACTCCACCGGCGAGTCAGCAGCCAGCCGGTAGGTTATCGTGTCGCCGGCCTCATTCCCTACCCAGGAACCGTGCGCGGGGGTGACCATCCCGTCTGCCAGCGCCCGGGCGCGCTGTTCAAAAGCGTGGCTGCCAACCAGTTCGGAACCGAACGCGCGCCAGAGAACGTTGAGCCTGCCCAACATCGAGGGAGGAACAGGCCACCAGTCGGCCGGATTCAGCGGAGGTGCAGTGCAGTTGGCGCTGAGCGGCAGCATCGCGCCACTGCTGCCTGCGGGACTGCTGGCAGCCACTGAGATGTTCAGCGGCACGTCGTCTCGCAAATCGGCCGGCAGCATGACGGCTACGGGAACCTGGCTGCTGGCGCCGGGCGCCAGGCTGAGTGAAGGCTGTATGGAGGCACTGACTTGCGCGTCGCTGGTCGCCACTGCCAGGGAGAGTTCAAGTGCAGTACTTCCGGTGTTGCGCATCTCCGCGGTCAGGTCGAGCTGCTGGCCCTGGTGCCAGTAGGCAGCAGCCTGTTCAGCAGAAGAGCTGAGTTCAATCTCGAGCGGAAGTTCCGCTTCAGCATCTGCCGGGAGTGCGTTGTTGAGCAGCGTAAGGCGCAGCTGGTACCAGCCACCCTGCGTATCGCCGGAGCGGATGACCACCTGATGGTCACCAGCCAGCAGGTGCACGTCACCGGAGACCGGCGTACCGGCTGCAGCGTCCCGATTGGGACTGATGGTTATTCCAGCCGGCTGCAGCCTGATACTGAGCGGCTCCACGCCGGCTGGTGCCACCAGTTCCAGACGCACCGGCTGGTCATCCGCCAGGAAGAAGCGGTAGTGGTCCTGATCGTTGCGGTCATGCAGAACGCCGACGCGTGGCACGCCCGGGATCAGCAGGCCGGCCCTGGTCCTGTCATCGTTCGGTTCGATCTCCACAAGGCCTGCCGGCGGTGGGGGCAAGACTGGCAACTCTGCCTCGGCTGGCCGGGCTGCCGCCTCCTCCGCCCCCTGTGGTTCCGGTTGAGGGGTCGTCACGGGAGGCAACGGCGCATCCGCAGCAGGCAGGTCCATGGCTTCCGGCTCGGGCGCCGGCCCCAGTGCAAGCAGGCGGACAGCGTACTCGCCCGCAGCGCCTCCGACACGGAAGTAGTGGGTGCCCGCTGGCAGTTGAACGTTGTCCAGTCTGAGGCGCTGCGCCCCGCGTGTCGACATTACCTGTGTCCCGTCGCCACTCAGCAGGCCGAGCTCCAGTTCACCCTGCCCGGCCAGTTGCACGCGCCACAGTTGTGCCGGACCGCTGACCTCGAACGCCAGGATGTCTGCGTCACCGCCGTCGGAGAGCAGTCCACGGGCCTGACCTTCCGCACCGATGTCGAAGGCGGAAGCCAGGAAGTCATTCGGCTCACGCTCCCAACCGGCGGTCACCGGTTCGGTACGGCTCAGCTCCAGCATGTAGGGCGCGTCGTCAGCTTCGCGAACCTCCAGGTAGTGGGTTCCCGCACTTAAATGGAGCGGTCCGAGCTCACCACTGACTGTCCGCTCCAGCAGTCGCTGGTTCTCATCGTCATAGAGACGCACGTTCAGGGGCACGGCCGAGCCGGTTGACAGAGTCCAGGCAGTGGCCGCGTCCTCCGCACTAACGTCCACGCGGAACCAGTCCGCATCCCTGCCGGCGACGCCGCGCATCTGGCTGCCGAGCGGGAACTGATTGGCGCTCTCGGCGTCCTGATTGGGTTCAACTTCCTGGCCATCGGACTGCTGGCCTGCGACGCTGAGCCGCAGGTAATGGTTGCTGGCGACGCCGCTAAGACTGATGGTGAAGTCGCCTGAACCCAGTCCGTAACCGTCCAGCAGCAGGTGGCCGTCCGCTGTGGAACCGGCGCCAATTTCCGCATCAGCCTGTTTCAGGCTCACCGTTATGTGAATTCCGAGGGGCACGTTGAGTTCCAGTCTCCACAGGGCCGAGGCGTCACCCGCGGGAACCGTCCAGGGGATGTCAAGGCTTCCAGGAAGGCTGCCATGACTGCTGAAGGCTCCGGACTGAGGTTGCCCAGGACCGGGATCGAGGCTGCTTGACCTGTGGACTTCGTCAACCGGTCTGATGAGGGCCACGTATTCACCGCCGCCACCGGCTTTCGAGAGCCCGAGGTAGTAGCGTCCCGGTGTCAGCATGAACGGCTCAGATACGGTCGTCTGGCCATAAAGGCTGCCGATCGAAAGCAGGTCGTGCCGGGCGGTCACATCGATCTGGTTGTCCAGAAACTCCAGCTGCATCAGATGCAGTTGGGTCAGGCCCTCTTCGAAGCCTTCCAGCTCGACCTGCCACAGGACTCCGGCCTGGCTTTCAGTAACCTGCCAGGTGAACACGTCCTGATCACCGTTATCCAGCAGATCGCCCGCGAGGCACAGCGTGTCCAGTTGCTGCAGTTCAGTGCCCTGGTGAGGCAGGTCGTTGGGTTCGACCTCCGCAGTGCATTCGCGCGCCAGCGTCGTACCCGCCAGGGCCAGAAGCAGAACGGCCAGCAGCCTCCCCGCCAGTCTCGACCCCCCGGCCCGCCCGTTGTCATTCAACCCGACTTCGTTGTTCGGCATGCTGAACTCCCTTCTGCCCTGCTGCCGTTCCCAGGACTCTTTGAAGCCAAAGTAATTCAGGCCCGTCAATTCTGCGTCAATGCCGCCGCTCATCCGGCTCAGGCCTGCTGGCGCGACAATGAGTCATGCTACTCCTGCGACTGTTCCTTCTCCTGAACCTGGTTGCCCTTTCCCACGCCCAGGAGCTCAAGGTGGGTATCGTCCTGCCGTTCTCCGGCCCTTCGGGTGCTGAGTTCAGCAGCATGATCGCCGGCGTGGAACGTGGCATCCGGCTGCAGGCCAGCCCGGTGCTGCGGAACGTGAGCCTGATCATGCGTGACGATGCCGGCAGCGCCAGCCTGGCTGTGGAGCACGTGCGCCAGCTGGTGCACCAGGAGGATGTCCATGTGATCATCTGCTGCACGGATGAGCAGACAGCGCTGGCGGTCGAGCCGGTCGTCCGCGAGCTGCAGGTGCTCACACTGAGCCTGGCTGGCAGTGCCGGACTGGCCACGGACGGCATGCTCAAGAGCCTGCAGCCGGACCTGCTGGCGGGCTTGCGGGCGGTGACCCTGGGCGCGCGGCGTCATGTGGGGGACCTGAGCCTCCTTACCACCGAAAGTGACTGGGGTGATGAGGTGGAGTGGGCCTTCCGCGCTGGTGCCCTCGAGGCCGGCCTGCCGGTCATGCGGGTGGTGCGCTTCGCTGCGGGCGCTCGGCCACTGACTCCGGAGGCGCTGTTGGCCGCCACCAGTCAGGCAGAGGCCATCGTCGTGTGGGCGGACCTGCAGGACTCGCGCGAGGCAGTCAGGTCCCTGCGTGCGCGGGGCTGGGAGGGACCGGTCGTGCTTGACTACTGGCAGGCCGCTGCACTGGCAGACTCGAGTGGCCTCGGCGAGCTGGAGTTCGCGGTGCCGCCGGCGATGGCGGCCGGAAGCGCGTACGCTGATTCGGCGAATGCCCAGCAGGTGAGCGCCTGGCGGGTCGCCAGTGGCGCGGTGCTGAGCGGCGCAGAGACGAGCCTGGAGGGGGCTCTCCTCTACGACGCCCTGCAGCTGGCAACCGCTGCGTTCGAGCAGGCACTGGTTTACGGTGCCAGCCTGACGCTCAGCAGCCAGCAGGTGCGCTCGGCGATTCATGACGGCCTGGTGGGCAGCGGTACCAATGCGCTGGCGGCCGGCACCTACCGGTATTCAGCGGACTCGTGGTCGCTGGCGTTGCCTTCAGGCATGGTGTACAGCACCGGACGTGGGGGCCGATTCCTGCCGCTTTCACCGTGAGCCTGAGGCCGGCCGGTCATACTGTCAGCGATTGGTCAGCGCGATACACTGGCGCCAATGACCGACGACCATTCAAATCTGACCGAAGAGTTCAGAACGCTGGAAGGCCAGCTGGCTGATCCTGCGGTGCTGGGGGACCAGCAACGCTACAGGACTGTCATGCAGCGTTACAGCGAACTGCGGCCACTCGTGGCCGTCAGCACTGAACTTGACACGGTGCGGGCGCAGCTGGAACAGGCCAGGCTGTTGCTTGACGATCCCGAGCTGGCCGAGGTGGCCCGCGAGGAGATCGACAGCCTGAGCGCACGCGAGCAGGAACTGCAGCAGGAGTGGCAGTCGCTGCTGCTGCCCAAGGACCCGTTCGACTCCAAGAACGTCATCGTGGAGATCCGGGCTGCTGCGGGTGGTGACGAAGCCTCACTGTTCGCTGCGGAACTCCTGAACATGTACTTCAGGTACGCCGCCAGCCTGAACTTCCGCACCGAGGTTCTCGACTCCCATCCCACCGAGGTGGGCGGACTGACCAAGGTCTCGTTCGAGATCCGCGGCACGGGTGCCTACAGCAAGTTCAAGTACGAATCCGGAGTGCACCGGGTGCAGCGCGTACCGGAGACTGAAAGCCAGGGCAGGATCCACACCAGCACCGTGACGGTGGCCGTGCTGCCCGAGGCCGATGACGTGGACGTGAACCTGTCCCCCGCCGACTACCGCGTAGACGTCTACCGTTCCTCTGGACCGGGGGGACAGTCGGTGAACACCACCGACTCGGCGGTGAGGATCACTTACCGGCCCGGTACCGAGGACGAGATCATCGTGACCTGTCAGGACGGCAAGTCCCAGATCAAGAACAAGGAGAAGGCGCTCACGGTTCTGCGGTCCCGACTGCTGGAACGGGAGCGGGAGAAGGCCGCTGCCGAACAGCGGGAAGCACGCCTGGTGCAGATCGGAACGGGTGAACGCTCCGAGAAGATCCGCACTTACAACTTCCCGCAGTCACGACTGACCGATCACCGTATCGGCTTCACCACCCGCAATCTGACCCAGGCCCTTCAGGGTGACCTGGAGGAACTGACCGCCGCGCTGACCGCGGCGGAACAGAAGGAACGACTGGCCGAAGCCGGCCAGTCGGGAGAAGTGACCGGTGAGCCGGCGTGAGTTCGTCGTTGCCGCAGCCATACTGCTCGACTCCCAGGGTCGGGTACTGCTTGTAGGCAACGACTGGCAGGGTTTCGGCAACGTCCGCTACACGCTGCCCGGCGGGGTTGTAGAGAAAGGCGAATCCACCCTGGATGCGCTGCGCCGCGAGGTGGCCGAGGAAACGGGCCTGCAGGTCACCGGAATCGACCACCTGGCCTATTCGGTTCACGTGGAGGACGTCAGGCGAAATGACCGGGCCGTGTCATTCGCCTTCCTGGCCGAGTACGACGGTCTGCTCAACCCCCGGGACCCCGATGGCTTCATCGTGGAGGCCCGCTTCTTCCCGGTGGATGAGGTTCAGGAGATCATCCCCATAGCCCCGCTGCGCGAACCGCTGGTCAGGTACCTGAAGGACCGCCGTCACGGACGCTTCTGGGCCTTCGCCGGCTGGGACGGTCACGGCGCGCGCATGGTCGGCTGAGTCAGCCCAGGTTCTCCACCAGCGCCTC
>CAZBBU010000097.1:0-6143 GCA_964489965.1 uncultured bacterium | reverse complement strand
CGAGGCCGGCGGCCTCGTCCAGCACCTGGCTGTCGGCGACGGGGGTCCTGGTGTCTGCCCGCACCATCACGGTACCCAGCCGGGTCGACTCCTCGTTTTCTACAAAAAAACTCAACGACTCTGACGAGGCCACGATCTCGGGTCCGTCACCCTCGGCCTGCCGCAACAGTTTCACGGGTCCCTCAAGCTGGGCCAGCCCGGTCGCGTTGTCATAGAGCAGTTCGGTGCCACTGATCAGGGTCCGGCCCTGCACGATGTACACGTCCTCAGCGGTGGACTTGCTTACGTCCACCGGGCAGTAGGATTCGTCAACTGCGACACGGCCGCCGAACATGTTCAGGGTGTCCCCTGCCGGTGCTGCGTCCTCCTGAGCCTCTGGGTCGCCCTGCTGGGGCCGTCGCGCCAGCACCACCCGCGAGATGATGCTGGTTTCCGCCACCTGTGTGACCACGAAGTACGGTTCAGGTGCGTACACAGTCGACATGCGCAGATCGGGTTCGCAGTTGGGAACGTTGGTGCGGAACTCACCACCTTCCGCCTGTGGCGCGTACTGGCGCACCTCAATCACCCGTTCCTCGCGCGTCAGGCGGAAGCTGCCCAGCGGATCACCGGCCGTCGCCGGGTCAAACTGCAGCGGTGCGGGCGCAACCGGTTCCGCCTGCCCGGCAACCGTGAACGGCCCCAGCAGAAATAAGGCCAGCAGGAGTGCTTGCCTGGCGCTCAGTCCAGCTCGCCTTCCGTCAGCGCGAAGGCGCTGATGTCGAACTCGGACGGGATCGAAGCGTCGATGATCGAGACGACTCCGAGGTCAGTGCGGTGTTCCAGGCGGTCACCGGTCAGTTCGATGCCGTTCGCTGAGTCCACCGAGCGGGCCGGACTGCCGAGCACCTCCGCGCGGGAGGCGGCATCGTCGAAGAACACCTCACTGCCGGTGCTGGTGATGTCACCGTCGATCACGGTCACGTCGCCGCTGGCGTAGAGCTTCTCGTCACCTGTCAGCACCCGCACCTCATCAGCGGTGATGATCAGCTCGCTGCCGTCCTCGTCACGCCGGACGATGCGCACCTGCTCACCCTCAGCGGACAGCACTCCCAGGCTGCGTTCCTCGGCGTAAACGAGCAAGCCGGCGCTGGCGGTCTGGTTGCCACTCTCAAGCACGACCTCGCCGCTGCTGGTACTGAGGTCGGTGTCGACGTCGAACTCCACCTGGCCGGCGGTGATCCACACCTCTTCGTCGGACTCGTCCGCGGCTGCTATGTAGATCTCGGCAGGGCCCTGCAGGATACCCAGGCCGGTGGCCTCGCTGTAGACCAGGCCAGGACCATCTGCCTGCAGCCGCCCGCGCTCCACGCGCACGCCCTGATCGAAGGTAGCCTCTCGGCTGCCTTCGGCTTCCGACAGGAGCAGTTCGTCCTGCTGGTCAGCCGGCACGGCGAGCACCGCATGGCGGGCCAGTATGGTGAGGTTGGACACCGTGGCCGTGATTCCTTCCGGCTCCGGGTGCTCGTAGGTGATCGGTCCGTAGCGGATGTTGCCACTGGTGGTGCCGTCCTGGAACTCGATACGGATGATGCGGCTGCCCGGATCGGCAGCATCCTGGCCGTACGCCAGGCCAGCCAGAACAAGTATGGAAATCAGGATGCGCATGCGGTCCTCCCACTTTCAGCCTGGCCGTCCGAGGCCAGGAATTCGTTGACTGTGACCGTGCCGGGCCCGCCGGCACTGAACTCTTCAAGGTCGAACGTGGCCCTGACGCGCTGCCACTCGTTGTCATCGCCCCAGGCGGGACCTTCGATACGCAGCAGCGGGACCTCGAAAAGCCCCTGGCTCTGGTCGATGAGTACCTGTGAGGCGTCGTCGGCGAGCATGGTCAGGCACTCGTCGGTGCGGAGCAGATGCGCGTACAGCAGGTCACCGCGAAGGTTGTCATCCTGGTCGATCAGCAGCTCATCTGCCTGCAGCGTGAAGTCAGTCTCACCGTCCACAACGCGGCGGCCGTCACTCAGGTTGTGCAGCACCGAGGTACCCCGGTCCGGCGAATAGTCCACTTCCGGGCTGGCGAAATGCCAGACGGCCTCGGAATCGGCCCGTGGGTACAGGACCACGCTGGCGTCCCGGAGGAACACCGTGGACTCCGGTACTTCCGGGCGCGTGTCCGGACGCAGTGACAGGACTATCAGTGCAAGCAGCACCACGCCGAACAGCCACAGGACTCCCTTCTGCATGCCTCAATCTAACAGCCGCCCGTGAGAATGAATCTCCGGGCGGCCGTAATGTAGCGTTAATGAATCCGGCAGTTACTGGAAGCTGACGTTCGTGATGGTGTAGGTGTTGTTGCCGTGCGTCACCTTCTCGCCAACCGAGCGGCCCACCAGCTGCTGGCCGATAGGCGACTCGTCAGAGACCTTCTGATCCAGGATGTCCGCCTCGTGGGTGCCCACCAGACGCAGTTCACGGGTGTTGCCCTTGTCATCCTGCAGTGTCACATGCGCGCCCAGGGTAATGACGGACTCCTCGCCTTCCTTGCGGGCCACCACGGTGGCGCGGGCGACGATCTCCTCCAGGTCAGCGATCCGGGCCTCGTTGGCACTCTGCTGCTGACGCGCATCGTCGTAAGCGGCACTCTCACGAATGTCACCGTCGGCGATGGCGGAGCCCATGTAGTCACTGATCTCCTGCCGCCGTACTTCCTTCAGGTAACGCAGCTCTTCCTTGATCTTCTCGAGACCGTCCTTGGTCAGGTAAATCGGTTCACGTGCCATTCTCACACCTCTTCTGGATCGCCTGCATGCGCACCGGCAGCGGTGGCCGGGGCCCAGTGCGTTGCCCGCATTTCAGGCCGGATTATACGCCAGCATGGCGGGTCGTCTGTAATCTCTTACCAGCCGCGGAAGATGGGCCATTCGTCCACAATCGCTTGCGAACCGTCCCGCACCACCAGGTAAGAGGTGTGCATGGCAGTGGTGGCGCAGGCATGATTCGTGAGTATGCGGACCCGACTTCCGTAGTCCAGGTCCGGAAGCGCTGTTCCTGCCGGAGCATCCGGGTGCAGCTCCAGCACACCGTGCTCCTGGCTCACCTGGCTGACTATCAGCCAGGGCAACGGCTGGCCATCAAGGTCAAGAACCCGCCCGAAACCCTGGCGGCGCGTCCCTGCATCCGGTGAGAGCGCCATCCAGCCGGCGTTGGTGATGATGCGGCCGCGTTCGCGCTGGACGCCGGTGACGGTGGCAAGCACCGACACGGCGATCTCGGACAGCTGTACCGCCCCCACCTCCTCCATCACGAGGTCGCCCAGAGAGAACACTCCGGCCCGGACTTCGGTAACGCCAGCCAGGTTGCGGCTGAACGTGGCCGTCGGCGTAGAACCAACGCTCACAACCGGGCAAGGCAGGCCCGCGGCCCGCAGGTTGGTGGCGGCCGTAACCGCGGCCAGGCGTTCCTCTTCCGCGAAGGCGGCCAGCTCGTCCTGGCTGCGGCCGGCGTACGAGCCACCGTGGTGGGTGAGCACGCCGCGGAACTGCACACCGGCTTCGGCAACGCGGATGGCCAGGTCCACCAGCCGCAGGTCATCCGGCCTGAGCCCGGCCCGCACGCCGTCGGAATCCACCTCCACGAGCGTGGCAAGCTGGATTCCGTAGCGTTCCTGGGCAGCCACCACCGCTGCCAGTTGCTCGCGGGAATCCAGGATCACGGCCAGGTCCACGTCCTGGCGCCGCAGGGCTGCCACACGCTCCAGCTTGTCAGGAGCGATGCCGACGGCATAGATGATGTCTCGCGCTCCGGCGGCCGCGAACTCCTCCGCCTCACGCATGGTGGAGACGGCGATGCCGCCGCTGCTCAGGTCCTGCAGGCGCAGGGCAGCGGGCACCGACTTGACGGTCTTGAGGTGCGGCCTGAAGGCCGCACCGAGCGCTTCAACATGGTTGCGTACCCGGGCAGCATTGCGGTCCAGCTGGTCGCTGTTCAGCACCAGGGCCGGCGTCTGGACGTCGGACAGACTCGGAAATACTGGCATGAAAGCAGACTAGCAGCTGCCTGTTCAGGGCGAGGTCGGGTACAGCTGCCGCAGGTCCAGGCGACCGGCACCTACGAGCAGGGGATCGCCGCTGACCGGCTGGACTCCCGCGATGAGGGCGTCGCGGACCAACGCTGCGTCCGGCTGTCCCAGCTCCTCGGCTTGCAGCTGCAGCTGCAGGGCAGCCGCCCCGGCCAGCTGTGGCGTGGCGAACGAGGTACCGGTGTAACCGGTCTGCAGTGCCCCGGCGGGATTCACGGAGACCAGCTGGTCCGCGGGAGCTGACAGGCTCACGTAAGCCCCGGAGGTGTAACCGCCAGGTGCCGGCGTCACCCGCAGCAGTTCCAGCTCCAGGATCGTGGCCGAAGAGTTCTGGTCCGTGCTGATCTCGAAATCAGCGGGCAGCGGGTCGATCAGCAGCTCCAGGGTTCCGGCTGCAGACGGCAGGGCCTGCACCAGGATGCCGTCCTGCAGGAGCGGCGTCCCGGGCAGTGAATCCGTCTCGAGCGTCAGAACATGACCGTCAGACTCGAACTGAATGTCAGGCAGCCTACTGCCGGCGGGCAAGGCAAACAGCAGCCGCAAAGCCGCGGCCGGGACAGTGGGGTTGACTGCAAGGCTCGTGCCGGCCACCGTGATGCTTGGCACGGGGTCATGCGCCACCATCACGGTGAAATCGGGGTCTTCTCCGGTCCTGAACTCAGCGAAGCCATCCAGGGGGTAAACCGTGTCAGCAACGAGCATGCCTACCGGGAGGCCAGTCAGATCCGCCTCGACGCCAGTGACCGACAGCGCCCCCGCGGCCACCAGGCCCGGGTTGTCAGTGCTGCCCGCGGCCGGCCAATGCGGCGGGGCACCGGCCTCGTTGCCGGCAGCCGCCACGATCACGGCGCCGCGTTCCGCCGCCTCGGCCAGGAGCAGGCTGAGGATCCGCGCTTCACTGTCGCCGCCAAGGCTGAGGTTCAGCACCAGACCGTCCTCCGGGGGCACATGCGCGAGTGCGGAACAAACGCCCAGCAGCACGTCACTCGCCAGGCACAGACCGTCGGCGTCACAGACCCTGATGGGTAGCACTTCGGCGCCGGTCGCCAGCCCCAGGTCCTGGCCCGCTGCCAGTGCCGCCACCGCGGTGCCGTGACCGACAGGGTCGCCGCTGGCGTCCCGGTAGGGGTCGCCGGTCTCGCCGTCGCCCAGCACGTCGATCTGCGGCAGGCGCCGGCTGCCGAGGCGCGACACGCTTGCCACCCCGGTGTCAAGGACCGCGATGGTGACGCCGCTGCCGTCAAAGTTTGCAAGCAACTGGCGGAGGCCCGTGCCACCCGCCAGTTCGACAGGGGTGACGCTGCTCAGGCCCCACTCACTCTTGGGGTCGGCCGCCCAGACCTGCTCCTCCTGCTGCAGTTCGGCCAGCAGTTGCCCCACGGATGGGTGGCCGGGCGGCACCTGGATCAGTGCCAGCTGACCCACGCAGTCGGAAAACGCCTCCGTGCCGGCGCCGGGCGTGTAGAGCTGCCGCAGGTCAGTTACGGGTTCAACGCCATAGCTCGCTAGAATCTCGTTCAATTCGGCGAGCTGTAGAGCGGGTGACAGCACCAGCATCAGTTCCTGCACGTCCGCTGATGGCAGCACCGTGAGCTCGGTCTCTACCTGGTCGTCGCCATGCTGCAGCAGTACGGGATACGGCCCGGGCTGCATGACTGGCAGGTCGAAGGTAAGACTCAGCCCATCGGCCGCCGCTTCGGTGTCCGGGAGTTGGGTGCCGTCCAGCAGCACCACGGTCTCGGCGGCGCCGCCAGCCGGAGTGAGCACTGTGATCAGGTCAAAGGCCGCGGCGCGGTCAAAGGCCAGGCTGGCGCTCCACGCGGGATCCGGTTCGCCCGGTTCGGGTTCCGGCGCCTGCCGGCAAGCACCGGCAACAAGCAGAAGGATTAGGACGGGCAGGGCCCGTGACGCGAAGTTGCGTAGCAGCATAAGTGGTGGCCTCCGATTCCGTGAACCGCGTCCAGCAAGACTGAACTTTTTCTGCGGTGACTATACACGCAGAGGGAAGTCCCGACAGTCGAATGGTGCACCGTGGCCCCTGAACGGCGCCTGAAAGGCTCAGTCGCCGGTTTCGGGATCTGCG
>CAZBBU010000096.1:0-6151 GCA_964489965.1 uncultured bacterium | reverse complement strand
GCCTTCGTCGGCTGGGGCAAGCCGGGGAAGACCACCCGCCGCTGGCTGCTCGGCGGCAGCGCAGTGCTGTTCTTCCTGCTGGCACTCGGCTCCGCGATTGATGGCATCCGCTACTTCCAGTCGTTCGACGCCGCAGCCGCGGCAGCGGGCAGCGCCAACCACCACTTCGCCCTGTTCCGCCAGGTCACCGCCCAGTTCCCTGACGGGAACCGCGTGCCCCTGTGGCTCAGCAGTGAACTGTGGTCGAAACCTTCACTGATCCTGATCACCATGTGGAGCAGCGGCGCGGCCATGCTGATCTTCCTGGCTGCCCTCAAGGGCGTGCCCCGGAGTTTCTATGAAGCCGCTGACGTGGACGGCGCCAGCCGCATCCAGAAGTTCGTGCGGATCACCCTGCCGCTGATCTCGCCCGCGCTGTTCTACAACGTGGTCATCGGCCTGATCGCCGCACTGCAGACCTTCGAAGCCGTCTACCTCATCCAGAACACACAGACGGAACAGTCACTGGCCTCCGCGGCCTACTTCCTGTTCGTCAGGACATTCAGGCAGCTTGAGATCGGCCAGGGAGCGGCGGCCAGCTGGATACTGGCGGTCATAATCGTGCTGCTCACCGTGCTCCAGTTCAGGTTCAGCAGGTGGGTTCACTATGATTAAGCGGATACTCGGCCCGGCGCTCGTGTACGCGATCCTCATCGCGGCGTCACTCTTCTTCCTTTTCCCGGTCGCCTGGATGGCCGGAACCTCCCTCAAGACCGTCGAGGAAGTACAGCAGCCGCAGCTGACCCTGCTGCCGGAGTCGCCGCAGTGGAGCAATTACCGCGAACTGCTGGGCGAGCAGAACTTCTGGCGCGCCTACGGCAACTCCTTCTTCACCGTGCTCATGGTGCTGCTGGGAACCGTCTCCAGTCTCACCGTGGTTTCGTTCGCCTTCAGCCGCCTCGAGTGGCCGGGACGCAACGTGGTGTTCGCCCTGATGCTCGGCACCCTGATGCTGCCCGCCCAGGCCACCCTGGTGCCGCAGTACGTGATGTTCTACGAGCTGGGCTGGCTGCGCACGTTCAACCCCATAACCTTGCCGGGTTTCTTCGCCGGCGGTGCGGCCCTGGTGTTCCTGCTGCGGCAGTTCATGATGACGCTGCCGCGTGAGCTTGACGAGGCCGCAGCTATCGACGGTGCCAACCCGTTGATGACGTTCTGGCACATCGTCATGCCGCTCTCCAGACCCGCCATCGCCACCGTCACCGTGTTCCTGTTCGTGGGCCAGTGGAACAACCTGGTGCAACCGCTCCTGTACCTGCAGAAGGCCGAACTGTTCACCATGCCCATCTACGTGGCGCAGAAGAACAACCTGCAGGAATCACCGATTCCCTGGCAGGACATCATGGCCGCGAGCGTGCTGTTCGTAATTCCGGTGCTGGTGGTGTTCCTGCTCACCCAGCGCTACTTCGTGGAGGGCATCTCGATGACGGGATCCAAAGGATGAGCAACGCATCTGCGGCCATGATCAGTTTCCGCGGGCCGGTCGCGCCAGGCTGGGTGCTGGCCGGGCTGGAATCCGGGCAACTGGCTGCCGTGTGCCTGTTCAACTACAACGTTCAGAGTCTGACCCAGCTGCGGGAGCTCACTGATTCACTGCGGGCCGCCGCAGCCCGCGGTGGGCACCCGCCACCGCTGATCGGCATCGACCAAGAAGGCGGTCAGCTGATGGCCGTGGGCCACGGAACCACCGAACTGCCCGGCAACATGGCGCTGGGCGCCACGCGCGACGCCGCACTCGCCCGCAGGACCGGCGAACTGCTGGCCGACGAGCTGCTGGCCCTGGGCTGCAACATGAACTTCGCCCCCGTGCTGGACCTGGCCAGCCAGCTGGCCAGCCACGTGGTGGGCGTGCGTGCCTTCAGCGACGACAGCGCACTCGCCGCCAGGCTGGGAGCCGCACTCATAAAAGGCATGCAGTCCCGGGGCGTGCTGGCGACCGCCAAACACTTCCCAGGCCACGGCCGCACCGCCTTCGATTCGCACCTGACCTCGCCGACCATAGAACTTACCCCCGGGCAGCTGGCGGAGGACCTGGAACCGTTCCACGCCGCGGTCGCCGCCGGAGTCGCGGCCGTCATGAGCGCCCACGTCACCTATCCGCAGCTGGACAGCCAACCGGCTACCCACTCCCGCAGGATACTCACCGGCCTGCTGCGTGAGCAGCTGGGCTACGGTGGGATGGTGGTCACGGACGCCATGGACATGCGGGCGGTCACGGAAGTGCCGCCACCGGAATCGTGCCTGCGGGCCCTGCGGGCCGGAGCCGACCTGGTGCTGCTCGGGCACCTGCACGGGCAGGAGGAACTGACCCGCCTGCTGGCGGAACACACCGACGCCGGATCCCGCCAGCGGGTGCAGGATGCCCGTGCACGGCTCGCAACTGAGCTGCCGGACCTGGATGTCCTGGCCAGCCACGCGCATCTGGAGCTTGCAGCAGAGATAGCGGACTCGGCCGTCACCGTGGTCCGGGGGCAGCCACTGCTGCAGCTGCAGGACGAAGACCCGCTGCTCCTCGTCAGTTTCGAGAGCCGCGCCGCCACGCCGGCAGACAGCACGGGGGGCAGCGAACTTCAGCTGCTGCGGCAGATGCGGCTGAGGCACCGGCTGGTGCGGGAGGTACGCGTCGGTGCTGACACCACCGTGCGTGACCTCCCGCCGGCCGCGGCGGTGGTGGTGGCCACCTCCGATGCAGCGCACGACCCGCGCCAGCGCGCCCTGGTGGAACAGCTGGTGGACAGCGGGGCAGACCCGACAGTCATAGCGCTCAGAAATCCGCTGGACGCCGCGGTGCTCCACAGGGCCCGGCACGTGCTCTGCACCTACGGCTGGCGCCCCGTGCAGACGGAGGCCGCCTGCAAGGTGCTGTTCGGCGAGCTCGAAGCGCGCGGCCAGCTGCCCGTGCAGTTGCCGGGCAGGCAGGAGTCGGCACTGTGAGGACGCTCCTGCTGGCGCTGCTGCTCGCCTGCTGCAGCACCGCACTGGCCGAATCGTTCTGTGTTGCGGTCTGGTACCCGTCCTCGGAACATCCGGGCGGTGCCGACAGCGTGATGGACAACAGCTCCGTCATAGACATAGTCCACCCGTTCTGGTTCACGCCATCCGCGGACGGCACCATCCTCTCTCAGGCCGGCAGCAACTGGCAGGAACAGGTGGAGCTGTGGCGTGAGAGCGGGCTGCTGGTCATGCCCAGCGTGTTCAGCACGATCAGCAGTTACCTGCAGGAACCCGAGCTGACCCGTCACATCGAACAGATACTGCAGCTGGCGGAGGAGCATGACTTCGACGGCATCGACATCGACTACGAGATGTTCCCGCTGGAGACACGCGACCGCTTCTCCTCATTCATAGAGAGGCTTGCCGCAGGGCTGCACTCGCAGGGCCGGCTGCTGGCCGTCACCGTCCATGCCAAGACTGACGATGAGACCGCCTTTGAAAGCGCACGTGCCCAGGACTGGAGCCGCCTGGCCGCGGCGGCGGACCTGTTCAACCTGATGACGTATGACTGGACCAACCGCAACGAACCACCGGGACCCGTGGCGCCGATCGGATGGACCCTGGAGGTACTCGACTACGCACGTAAGACGACCGAGGCGCGAACGATCCTGGTGGGCATTCCCTTCTACGGCTACAGCTGGACCCGGGGACGACCACCAGCGCGCGCCACCACCTGGGAGGCCGCGGACAGGATGATCAGCCAGTTCAGGCTGGAACCGGTGCGCGACGCAGCAAGCCAGGAACTGCAGCTGGAGCTCGACGTGACCGGCCTGCCGCGCCAGCAGCTGACCGTGAGCGACGCCACCACCCTGGCTGCCCGACTGCAGGCACTGCCGGCTTACAGCGGCGGGGTGGCCATCTGGGGAGTCGGCGGCGAGGATCCCGACAACTGGCGGGTGCTGGCCGAACAGCGCCCCGCGGAATGCGGCCTGGCTCGTCCCTGACGTATGGTTTGCCTGTGATACGCGGAACCCACTCCGAGCTGAAGCGTCACAACCGGCGGTCGGTGCTGGCGGCCATGTACCGCCTGCAGCTCAGCAGCCGCGTGGCACTGGCCGCGGAGACCGGCCTGACCAAACCCACCATCAGCAGCATCGTCAGTGAGCTGCTGGAGGAAGGCCTCGTGAGCGAGGACGGCCGCGGCCGCTCAACCGGCCAGGGCGGCAAGCGCCCCACCTTGCTGCGCTTCCAGCCTGCCTCCAGGCAGGTGATCGGCATAGCCTTAGAACCCGGCAGGGCCCTGGGACTGCTGGCCGACATGTCAGGAGACGTCACTGCCCAGCACGTGATCGACCGCGAAACGCTGCCGCTCGATGAAGCCCTGGCGCTGGTGGCCGCCGGTCTCATACCCCAGCTGGACGCGCCGCTGCTGGGCATCGGACTTGCGCTGCCCGGCAAGATGGATACGGAGACCGGCACGGTCCTGCACTCGGCGGCCCTGGGTCTGCAGCAGGTCCAACTGACCGGCCGGCTGGAAGAAGAGTTCAGGACGCCCGTCTGGCTTGCCAACTACGCGGAACTGAGCGCACTCGGCAAGCTGGCCTTCGGCGCAGCGGCGGAGGCGCGACCCCGCACGCTGGTCACCATCTCGCTTGACGGCCAGGTGGAACTGGGCGTGAGCCAGCAGCACGGCGCCGAGCACTACGGTTCCGAGCTGGCCGCGCCCGTGCTCAAGGACCTGGGCCTGGACCAGGCAAGCCTGGCATCGCTGCTTCCCCGTGACAGCAGCGAAAGCTGGCTGGCCCTGCGCTACCTGAACCTGACCGGCGACGAGAAGGCACTCGCCCGCACCTCAGAGCTGGCTGAACGGCTGGGCCGGCTGATCGCCTGGACCGTGCTGATGCTGGGCCCGGACCTGATCAGTCTCAGCGGAGGCGTCACCGACCTGGGAGAAGAGTTCCTGAAGCAGCTGCGGGACAGCACGGACCGGCAGCTGGGACCGGGGGTGGCACCCACGCTGGAACTGGCCAGGTCACTCCAGCTGGGCCCGCTGGGCGCAGTCGCCCTGGTGCTGCAACAGGAACTGGAGTTGCTCAGATGAACATCCTCCTCGTGGCCAACGACCCAAGCGGGGTTTTCCAGGCCAGCGTCAGTCGCGGAGCCGCTGAGACGCTGGCGGCCGCCGGTGCCAGCCTGACGGTTGTGGAGGCGCCGGTGGCAGACGACCGGCTCGAACGGGCTGACGGACTGCTGGTGCTGGCCAACGTGTTGCCGGCGGCACAGTTGCTGGAACTGCAGGAGGCGGGACCGGTGATCACCCTGGTGAGTCACAGCCTGCCGGGCAGCGGACTGCCCACCGTGATGCATGACAACAACCAGGGCATGAGTCAGCTGCTTGACTACCTGTTCACCGAGCGCGGCTGCACCAGGCCCCTGCTGCTCGGTGGCGAGCCCGGCCAGCTCGATGCACTGGAACGGCAGCAGGCATTCGGAGACTACCTCATGCGCCGCGGGCTGGACCCTGACGAACACACCGTTCTCGACGGCGGCTTTGATCCGGAACAGGCTGCCGTCGCACTGGAACGGCACCTGGAATCAGCAGCTGAGTTTGACTGTATCGCCTCGGCCGATTACCTGATGGCGCTGGCCGTGCTGCCGGTGCTGGCTGCCGCAGGCCGCGCCGAAGTGCCGGTGGCAGGCTTCGGCGACGGTCCGGAGGCGGAGGCTGCGGGACTGACCACGGTGGCCGCAGACGTGGTGGAACTGGGCCGACGGGCCGCCCGCCAGTTGCTTGGTCAGCTGCCCGGTGGAGAGCCGGCCCGCAGGCTGAGCGGCCGAACGTTGCTGGCCACGCAACTCGTCAGGCGCGATTGGGACGCACGCGGCAAAGTTATAGTGTGACTGGTGGCGGACCCAAGCGAACTCATCGTCAACAACCGCAAGTGGGCGGAAGACATGCTGGCCGAAGACGCAGGCTACTTCCGGCGACTGGTGGCACAGCAGAAGCCGCGCTACCTGTGGATAGGTTGCGCCGATTCCCGCGTGCCGGCCAACGAGGCCGATTCTGGCGCAATTCCGGGCCGGTGAGCGCATTCGGGCAGGGGACTACAGGTCGAGGCGGCGCGCCATGTCCGAGCACAGGCGCAGCAGCAGATCGATGCGCGCGCGCAGCGCGCGG
>CAZBBU010000095.1:0-6156 GCA_964489965.1 uncultured bacterium | reverse complement strand
TGTTGGGGTCAGGCATGGCGATGAGGCCCTTGTAGGACGGATCGGTCAGGTCAGCCCAGCTGGTGGGTATCTCTGCTCCGGCTTCCTCAAGCACACCCTCGTTGATGGAGAAGCCGAGTGCGCCCGCGTACAGCGGGATGTTCTCCTCGTTGATCTCTGATTTCAGGTCGGGGAGGATCTCATCGCAGGTGCTGGGGATGTACTTCTCGGTGACGCCTTCACGGGCTGCCACCAGGTGGGGGTCACCGGTACCGCCGAACCAGACATCGAAGATCGGGTTGGCAGCTTCGGCACGCAGACGGGCCAGCGCGTCGTTGGAGCCGACGCGGATGAACTCGAGGCCGTAACCGGTCGCCTCCGTGAAGGCCGGACCGATCGCCTCGCACCAGGCCAGGTCCGGGCTGCACAGCAGATTGACGGTGTCTTCCTGTGCCGATGCCACGGCACCTATCGACATGGCAGCCACAGCTGCAAATACGAGCTTCTTCATGACTTTCACTCTCCCCTTTTCATACAGGAGCCGTCAACGCGGCCACCTGCAGTCTAGCTAGGTTTGTGTCATGGATATTACTTCCCCTGCAGGACGAGTGCAAGTACTGACAACTGTTCAGCTGATCTGAGCTGCCGTTCAGCCGGACACCAGGACGCCGCGGCCGGAGGGCAGCCACAGCTCCAGCTGATCGCCTGCCTCGAGGCTGGCGGCCGCGCCGGCCGGCAAGTCGAACTTCAGTGGCTCGGTCAGAGGGGTCAGCTGCAGCAGGCAGCGCTCGAAGGTGCCATGGAACTCAGCTGACAGCAGTCTCGCCCGTATGTGCAGGGCGCCCGTGCCTTGTTCCGTGCGCGTAAGCCAGTCGGGCCTGACCAGCAGTTGCGGGGATTGCGGCTCTGAGCCTGCCGCCCGCCTGACCCGCACCGTCTGGCCCAGCACCACCGCCGTGTCCGGCCCGGTTTCCGTCACAGGCAAGAAGTTCGCCTCACCGAGCACATCAGCCACGAAGCGGCTGCCGGGCAGCTCGAACAGCTCACGCGGACTCCCTGCCTGGATGAGCCGACCGGCGTTCAGAACGGCAATGGTGTCACTGAGTGTCAGCGCCTCCTGCTGGTCGTGCGTCACGAACACGGTGGTCACGCCCAACTCCCTTTGGATGGCACGGATCTCGCTGCGCAGCCTGGCGCGCAGCCGGGCGTCCAGGTTGGAGAGGGGCTCGTCCATCAGCAGCACCCGCGGCTGCACGGCCAGCGCCCTGCCCAGGGCCACCCGCTGCTGCTGACCGCCCGAGAGCTCGTGCGGCAGGCGGGTGGCCATGGCATCCAGCTGCAGGAAATCCAGCATCTCAGCCACCCTCCTGCGTGCCGCTGCTCCGGTGACACCGCGGAACTGCAGCCCGTAACTCACGTTCTTCTCGACACTCATGTGCGGGAACAGGGCGAAGTCCTGGAACACCATCGCGGTATCACGCCGGAACGGTGGCAGGCCAGCCAGGGATCTGCCGTCAAGCAGCACCTGGCCCCGGTCCGGCTCCAGGAAGCCGGCGATCAAGCGCAGGGCAGTGGTCTTGCCGCAGCCGCTCGGCCCCAGCAGGGTGGTGATGGCGCCCGGCTGGAGCTTCAGGTCCAGCGCCTGCAGCGCCGTTACGGCTCCGAAGTCCTTGCCCAGGCCCCGCAACTCGAGTTGCCCGGCAGCGCTCACAGGCTCTCGAACGGGCGCAGGTTGCGGCCCAGAAGCAGGCGGGCGGCGAGCAGGAGCAGCGCGCCGATCAGCAGCAGGGTGGTGGCCAGGGCGGCGGCGCCGCCCCAATAGCCTTCTTCGGCCAGGTTCAGGATGGAGACGCTCGCCAGGTTCCGCCCCGGTGACACCAGGAAGATGACTGCGCTCAGCGTGCCCAGGGAGTGGATGAAGACCAGTACGGCGGCGCTGGCCGCCGGTCCGCGCAGCAGGGGCAGTGCCACGTCACTGAACACCCTGGCCCAGCCGGCACCGAGGTTGCTGGCAGCCTCGTACAGCGAGCTGCGCATCTGCACGAGCGCGGCCGCACAGATGCGATAGGCGGTCGGCAGTGAGCCCACGGCCATGCACACGATTATCAGCAGCGCCGTGCCCGTCAGCTGCAGCGGCGGGCCGTTGAAGGCCAGCACGTAGGCGATGCCGAGCAGCGTGCCGGGGATGGCTGCCGGCAGCAGCGTAGCCAGGTCGATCAGCATGCTGCCGCGAACGCGCACCGCGTGCACCAGGAAGGCCGCCAGAAGCGCCAGAAGCGTACAGCCGAGTGCCGCCAGCGGGGCGTACTTCAGCGTGTTGAGCAGGTCCTGTGCACGGGCTGCCACCCAACTGAAGTGCCGCGCCGTGGGCGTGTAATCGAAAGCCCAGACGTTGGCCAGGGCACCCACTCCTATCGCCAGGAACTTGGCAACCAGCACCAGGGACACCAGCCCGCACAGCAGGCTCAGTGCCCAGCGTGCGGCGGCGGGCAGGGGGAACCGGCCCGACAGCCCGGAACGGCCACCGACAGTCGCGTAGCGTTCCCCGGCAGCCGCCTTCAGCTGCAGGGCGTAGATGACCAGCGCCGGCAGCAGCAGCACCAGTCCCAGGGCCGTGCCGGTCTGCAGGTCACCCCAGCCGGCCACCTGGTTGTAGGCCTCGGTGGCCAGCACCCGGAAGCGCCCGCCCAGCAGCATCGGCGTGCCGAAGTCGCTCAGCACGCTCAGACTCACGAACAGCGTTGCGGCCAGTACGCCGGGACGCGCCAGCGGGAGGGTCACCTGACGCAGCACGGACAGGCTGCTGGCGCCGTAGCCCGCTGCGGCCTGCTCCAGACTGGCTGGCACCCGTTGCAGCACGCCCACCAGCACCAGGTAGGCCAGAGGGAAGAAGGCCAGCGTCTGGGCCAGCCAGACGCCGTGCCAGCCGTAGATGCTGACCTGCAGGCCCAGCAGCTGGCTGGTTATGAGTCCGTTGCGGCCGAACAGCAGGACGAGCGCCAGCGCACCCACGAACGGTGGCGAGAACAGACCCAGCAGCGGGATCCAACTGAAGAGTCGCCAGCCGGGCACGCGGAAGCGGGTCACCGATAAGGCAAAGACCAGACCCAGCAGTACCGCGGAACCTCCGGACAGAGCCGTGAGCCACAGCGTGTTCAGGGTGGCGCTGCGCCAGCGGCTGCTGGCCGCCAGGCTGCTCCAGGTGGCGCCATCCGGCGTCACGGCCGCCTCCAGCATCGGCCAGAGCACGAACGTCAGCAGCACCAGGCTGACGGCGGCTGTGGCCGCGACCAGTCCCGGGGTCGCGCGCAGCCGGCTCATCCGCTGCACCAACAGGTTCAATCGACCAGCTCGCTCCAGCGGAGCAGGACCTCGTCACGCTGTTCGGCCGCCTTATCGGCGTCAAAATCGATCAGGTCGATGTCGGCGGCTGACAGCACTCCTTCAGGCAACACCACTGCCGGGTTGAGCGGCGCGGTGAGCGAACGCTCGGTGAACAGCTGTTGCGCCTCGGCTGAGAGGATGAAGTCCACGAACTGATGGGCCGCGTCCCGGTTGGGGCCGCCGGCCACCACCGAGACCGCACCGATCTCGCCGCCGGTGCCCGGGGGCACCACTATGGCCAGCGGCAGCCCCTCGGCCACGTTGCGGGCCAGGGCGTGGATGTAGGAGACGCCCATGGTGTACTCGCCCGCGCTGACCAGCTGGGCCGGGGCCGAGCCGGAGCTGGGGAACTGGCCGACCTGGGGCACGAGCTGCGCCAGATAGTCCCAGCCGGCCTCCAGGCCCAACCGCTGCAACTGCACCTGCACGAACAGGTAGGCGGTCGATGACGCCACCGGGTCGGTGACCACGATCTCGCCGGCGAAGTCCTGGTCCAGCAGGTCTTCCCAGGTGGCGGGCAGCTCCCGCTCACCGTACAGCCGCTCGAAGCGCTGGGTGTTGATGCCCAGTCCAAGGGCGGTGGTGTGCCAGCCCGTCCAGTAACCGTCAGGATCGAAGGTTCCGGCGGGCTGAGTGCTTCCTTCGGGCAGCTCGTGCGGTTCCGTCGCGCCCTCATCCTTCAGTGTGATGTGCAGGGTGCTGGGGCCACCCAGGACGATGTCCGCCTGCGGGTTGTCCCGCTCGGCGATCACGCGCGCGATGATCTCACCTGTGGAGCCGCGCAGGACAGTCGGCTCGAATCCTGTCTGCTCTTCGAACAGCTCCGCAAGCGCAATTGCGTCCTGTTCGTTGATGATGGCGTAGATGACCGGTCCCTGCTGAGCTGCTGCGAACCCGCTCGACAACAGCAGTGCAGCCAGCAAGAATCCGCGAATCTTCCGAATGTTCATAAGCACCCTCCGGCTGTCAGTCAATGCGCCTTCGTGAAGGCACATCCAGATGCTAGCGCGCGACCGGCGGGCACGTGTGCGTTTGCATGGCAGCACATTCGTACGCCGCAGCCGTGCGCTGGCCGGTTATCATCCGGCGTGGCCACTTTGTACACCCTGGGAACCGGAGCTGTGGTTTCCGACGCGTATCGGACCACCACCATGCTGGCGGTGGACAACGGGCAGGAACTGCTGCTGATTGACTGCGGTGGCGATGCCGTCCAGCGCATGAAAGCCAGCGGGCTGGACGTACGCCGTCTGCGCCACCTTTTCGTCACCCACGAGCACGCCGACCACTGCGCAGGCCTGCCGCTTCTGCTTGAACGCCTGTGGGTCGAGGGTCTGCGTGGTCGGTTTCACGTGCACGGCATACCCTCGGCAGTACAACAGGCCCGGCGCATTCATGACGCTTTCAACACCGCTGACTGGCCCGAGTACCCCGAGATCGTCTGGAATGAAGTCAGCGGAGAGCCGGACACAACCGTTCTGGAAACCGAGAGCTGGCTGCTCAGCGCCACACCCTGTGACCATCCGGTGCCCTGCATCGGTGTGAACATCCGTGACAAGCTCACGGGCGCGCGGCTCTATTACTCCGCGGACACCCAGCCGACCGAGGGCCAGCTTGAGGCTGCCCGCGGAGCGGAACTTCTGGTGCACGAGGCCACGGGCGAGTTCCCGGGGCACGCCAGCGCCAGGCAGGCTGCGGCCCTGGCAGCCCAGACCGGCGCCTCCCGCCTGCTCCTCGTACACGTGCCGCCTGAGGGCAGGCGGCGGGATGATGACCTGGCGGCAGCGCGCGAAGTGTTCGCTGAGACCGCGATCGCCGATGAGCTGGGACGCGTGGAATTCTGAGCGGTCCTGCGGGGCTCCTTCAGTCGTTGTAAACGAAGCCGAACACCCACAGCAGCCAGATGTAGGCAGACTTGGCCACGTGATAGAAACCCACGACGCTCAGCAGTCCGGTTACGGCCAGGATTATCGTGAGCCCGCTGAACAGGCGGAAATTGGCGATCAGTATCCAGGCGAGTATGCCGGTCACGGCGATAGCGATCAGGTAATTGAGGCCCAGCAGGACCAGGAAGCTGCCCGGATCGCGTTCGAAGCGCACGCCGCAGAACCCGCAGGTCGGTTTCACCTGGATCCAGTTCCGGTACATGTACTCGTGACGGCAGTTGGGGCATTTTCCGTACAGGACGGTGGGCAGGAAAGCACGCACGGCCTCACCGGTGCGGAGGTTGTTTATGGGCGCATCCTGGCCGCTTCTGGACCGTTTCGGTGGTCTGACGGGTGTTGTCTCGGTGGAGTTGGCCACGATCATGCCGTCATGATACCCCACCCCCATGGGGGTACGCGGCCTCGGAGCCTACCACCAGGATGAAGAAAAGCGGGTGCGGAACAGGTTCTCCTGTTCCACACCCGCACTTGCCTTCAGGCAGCAGACTGCTTACTCAACAACCACCCGGTAGACCTTGCCGGTGGAGCCGTCGGGTCCGGTGATGGCGGAGGTGAGCATGTAGATCTCACCGTCGGCACCCTCGCCGAAGCCCATGATGAACTCGTCCAGACGCTCGACGTGCTCGAGCTCCAGGCCGGTCACAGTGCCGTCATCCGCGACTTGCGGGTGTCCGACGATGAAGGTGCCGGATGCCTCACTGAAGCTCTGGCCCCAGTCGCCGAACACGTAGTGACCCTGCAGCTCGGGGAAGGCTTCGCCACGGTAGACGTAGCCCGCGATGACCGTGATGCCGATGAAGTCCTCAGGGTCGACGCTCGAGCGCGTGTACTCGAAGATCGGGTCCACAAG
>CAZBBU010000094.1:0-6162 GCA_964489965.1 uncultured bacterium | reverse complement strand
AAGAACACCTGGACGCCCCCGGAGACGATGCTGACCACACCACCCAGCAGGTAATCACTGCCGCCTTCCAGCAGCCGCTGGAACACGGTACGCAGGGTGGTTACCGCCTGGGCCAGGTAGTCACTGATCATGTCCTGTGCGGCCTGCACCAGCGGGGTGACGGCCTCGACGCCGTCCTCCATGAACTCGACATCCGGGTCAGCACCGAAGCGGGCGAAAACCTGCGGCAGTCCCTGCAGCCACTCCACCACTCCCGTCACCAGCGGCGTCAGTCCTTCGAGAGCGCTGGGGATGAGCCTGAGGAACTCGCCCAGCTGACCCACTACCTGCGCCAGCAGGAACGAGCCCACGATCACGAATACCGCCAGGAACACGTACACGATTCCTACGGCCAGTCCCCGGCTGATTCGCAGGCGCGTCAGGAAGCCCACAACGGGATTGAGTATGTAAGCCAGCAGGTAGCCGACCACGGCCACGGTTATGGCGAAGGTGTAGGCGTGCCGGGTGTTCCAGAGCAGCAGCAGCAGCAATACCGCGGCCAGCACGTAGACGGCCGCACGGACCCAGACGTTGCTCCAGACGACCTCAACAGCCCCCTTGCCGCCCGGTCCGGGTGGACCCAGGCGCGGGGTAGCGGGACTCAGGGAGCGGCGTTCCTGCGGCTCGGCACTGTTGTTTCCTGGGGTGATCTCGTCCTGGGGCACTTCAACAGAGCTTACCGCACGCGCCGGCGGCCCCCACCGGGAAATCCGTCCAGCAACAGATGCAGCCACTGCGAAAGGTAATAGCCGGCAACACTTCCCAGCAGCAGCCAGCCCCACTCGCCGTACAGTGAGGCGCGCAGCTCGAAGGTGTAGCCGAGCCAGCCGGCCAGTACCTTGGCGAACTCGAGCAGTGCAAGCGCCAGGACCAGCAGGTAAGCGATTCGAGTAAGCGGGCCAAGCCACCAGCTGTGTGACAGGCCCCGGTGCTTGAAGATTGCGCCGTAGGGCACCCAGAGGATGCCGAGCAGTCCCCAGTTGCGCTTGGCCCGGACACTGCGGTTGGCCAGGTCCATGTCGGGCGTGACCAGCCATGTGCCGAGCAGGTAACTGACCACGAACGCCAGTCTGGCGGGCAGTGGGAACCACTCATCAGGCAGTGGCTGGCGACCCAGCGAGCGACTCCAGAACCAGGCCGCCGTCAGGCCGCCCAGCACCAGCAGGTTCACGGTCTCGTGGCGACGCCCGTCAGCCACTGGTCGGCTGTTCCGCCTGGATGGCGGTAAGCGCGATCGTATAGATGATGTCGTCCACCAGGGCACCGCGTGACAGGTCATTGACCGGCCGCCTCAGCCCCTGAAGCATGGGCCCCACACTGACCACGTTGGCACTGCGCTGAACCGCCTTGTAGGTGGTGTTGCCGGTGTTGAGGTCCGGGAAGATCAGCACCGTGGCGCGGCCGGCGACGCTGGAGCCGGGCGCCTTGGAGCGGGCCACGCTGGCCACGGAGGCCGCGTCATACTGCATGGGGCCGTCGATCAGCAGGTCCGGGCGGCGTTCCTGGGCCAGCCTGGTGGCCTCGCGCACCTTCTCCACGTCCACGCCGCTGCCAGAGGCACCTGTGCTGTAGGAGATCATCGCCACCCGCGGCGTGATGCCGAACAGCTCGGCCGAATCGGCGCTCTGGATGGCGATGTCGGCCAGTTCCTCGGCATTCGGGTCCGGGTTGACGGCGCAATCGCCGTACACCAGCACCTGCTCCGGCAGGCACATGAAGAACACGCTGGACACCAACCTGGCGTGGTCGGCAGTCCTGATCAGCTGCAGCGCCGGCCTCAGGGTGTTGGCCGTGGTGCTGACCGCGCCCGACACCAGGCCATCCACCTCACCCAGAGCCAGCATCATCGTGCCCAGCACGATGTCATCCTGCAGCTGCTCGTGCGCCACCGGCACGGTCATGCCCTTCGCCTCGCGCAGGCGCACCAGCTCAGGTACGTACCTGATGCGGATGGGGTCGGGATCGAGGACTTCCAGGCCGGCCGGCAGTTCCAGGCCCTGTGCTTCGGCCACGCGCTCTACCTCGGCGGGCTGGCCCAGGAGCACGCAACGGGCGATGCCGCGCTCCACGCATTCGATCGCGGCACGCACGGTGCGTGGTTCCGTGCCCTCGGGCAGAACTATGCGCTTGTCTGCCTCACGTGCCCTGCTGACCAGCCGGTACATGAACGCTGCGGGCGAGAGCCTTGGCGTGATGCCTTCACCAGACAGCGCGTGGTCGCGCAGCCACTCCACATCCAGGTGATTGGCCACGACGGTCCGCACCATCTCCAGGCGTTCGATGTCATCCAGTGGCACCTCCACGTTGAGCGTGGCCGCCTTGGCTGCGGTCACGAACGAGTCCGTGTCCACCGCCAGCACGGGCAATCCCGTGTCAAGCGCGGCCCGGCACAGGTGCATGATGCGTTCGTCCGGCTCGATGCCGCCGGTGAGCAACAGCCCGGCCAGCGGCGTCCCGTTCAGGGCGGCCATGCAGGCAGCCAGGATGATGTCATGCCGGTCACCGGGCGTGACCAGCAGCGCCCCGGGACGCAGGCGGCCCGTCATGTTGGCAACAGTGCGCGCCACCAGTGACACGTCCACGACCCGGCGTCTGTTGATTTCTCCCTCATGCAGAACCCGGGCGCCGAACTGTCCCACCACGTCCATCACCCGTGGCGAAACAAGTTCGCGCTGCCACGGTATGGCGCCGAGGAGCCTGAAGTCCTCACCGAACAGCGGACAGGCGGCCAGGAGCGCCTCCTTGTCCGGCGCCGGATCCGCTGCTGCGTCCAGGCTGCGGTTGGCGCCGAACACCTCGCGCGGGGCGCCAAGCCGGTTTACGATGCAGCCCAGCACGCGTTCCGACTCGGGCCCGCCGTACATGGCGCTGCTCAGCTCGAGCCGCTGGGCGAACTCCTCCACGCTGCTGCCGGCTATGGCGCCCACCAGTATCACCTCGGCATTGAGTGCCCTGGCGATGGCCGTGTTGAGGTGCTCAACGTTCAGGGCGTCATTGAGGTCGGCCACGCCTTCCACCACCACCACGTCAGCGTTGCTTGCCGCCTGCTGGAAGCGGCCCATCACTTCTTCCAGCAGCAGTGCTTCCTTGCCCTGCCGCAGCAGTTCCTCCGCCGCCTGGAACGGCAGGGCAGCAGGCGGCTCCAGGTCGGTGCCCTTGCGCACGAAGTGCAGGCTGCGGTCCGGTCCGCTGGCACCGGGCTGGGTGATGGGTTTCAGGAAGGAGACGCGCATGCCCAGCTGATCCAGGGCGTGCAGCAGGCCGATGCTGACGGAGGTAAGCCCGACCCCCGGTCCGGTCGGTGCCAGATAGTAGACGTGTGTTCGTGACATCGCTGCTGCGAGCATACCCGAGCAGCATTGCGCGTTAGCATATGCGCCTATGAGCGGGACTCCCGGCTGGCAGAGGATGCTGTGGATCCTGGCGCTGGCCCAGTTGCTGTCGTCAGTCGGCTTCAGCATGATCTTCCCGTTCCTGCCGAATTACGTGACTGAACTGGGCGCGGTCAGCGGCATCAGTACCGTCTTCTGGACGGGCATGGTGTTCAGCGCCCAGGCGATAACCATGTCGGTGGCCTCGCCGCTCTGGGGCGCCGTTGCCGACCGTTACGGACGCAAGCCGATGCTGGTGCGGGCCATGCTCGGCGCCGCTGTGGTGGTGACCCTGATGGGTTTCGTCAGCAACGCTGAGCAGCTGGTTCTTCTGCGCGCGATCCAGGGCATCGTGGCCGGCACGGTCAGTGCAGGTAACGCCCTGGTCGCCTCGCTGGCGCCGCGCAACCGCACCGGCTACGCCATGAGCCTGCTGCAGACCGCCAACTGGGGCGGCGTCGCCCTGGGCCCGCTGATGGGCGGCATCCTGGCCGACCAGTACGGTTACGCCTCCAGTTTCGTCATCACCGGAATACTGCTCTTCATCGGCGGCATGCTGGTGGTGTATTGGGTGCGCGAGAAGTACGTGCCGGTGCCCCTCGCGGAACGCAAGTCAATCCTCGGTGGCTGGCGGCAGCTGCTGGTGAAACGCGGCATGCCCACCACCTTCATCGCGCGCTTCACCTCCAGCCTGGGACGCGGGCTGCTGGTGCCCATCCTGCCGCTGTTCGTGCCGCTGATAATGGCCGGCAGCGAGGGCATCAGCACCTTCACCGGTCTGGTCATCGGCGTATCCAGCGCCACCGGCACCGTGTCATCACTGCTGCTCGGCAGCCTCGGTGACCGCACCGGCCACAAGCGGATCCTGATCGTCTCGGGTGTGCTCTCAGCCCTCAGTTACCTGGCGATGGCGTTCGTGACCGACAGCTGGCAGCTTCTGGTGCTGAACGCGCTTTCCGGTTTCGCTACCGGCGGGTTGATGCCGGCGCTCAGCGCCCTGATAGCTTCCTACGCCGCCGAGGATGAGATCGGCAGCGCCTTCGGCCTGGACAACTCCGTGATGTCCGCCGCGCGGGCCGTCTCGCCGTTGGTTGCCGTGGGCGTCGCCTCCCTGTTCGGGTATCAGGCGGTGTTCGTGATCGGCGCCCTCATCTTCCTGGCCACCGTCATCCTCAGCTGGCTGCGATTGCCCGACACCAACCCGCGCCCGGATGTGGTCATCCGCTGACAGTCCGCTTCTCCGGTCCGGTTTATCATTGCCCTGTCACCAGGGGTGCCGCCCCACATTTCGGGCGGCTGAGATCAGACCCTAGAACCTGAAGCCGTTAGCACGGACGGAGGAAGCGTGAACCATGTCCAGCACAACTTTCGCAGTTTCAGCTGCCCCGTGGTCTGCCCTGCTGAGTGACAGGAGGAGACCATGAGACGAGTACTTGCAGCTACCATCATGTTCGGTTTCGCGACGGCGCTGGCCCAACAGCCCGTGCGCGTCCTGACCCATTCCTCGTTCGACCTGCCGGTTGAGCTGCTCGAGCAGTTCAGCCAGCAGAGCGGTTACAGCGTGGAGCTGCTGCCTGCCGGCGACGCCGGCGAGGTCGTGAACCGCGCCATCCTGCTGGCCGGCCGGCCGCTGGCCGACGTGCTGTTCGGTGTTGACGGCAGCCTGCTGCAGCGTACGTTGGATGCCGGGGTGTTCGAGCCGTATGAGTCACCGCTTCTGGCGGACGTGCCTGAGGAGTACCACCTCTCAGGGGAGCATCTGGTCACACCCATCGACGTGGGCTGGGTAGCCTTCAACCTGGATCAGGGCTGGTTCCTGGAGAATGGCCTGCAGCCACCGGCCTCGCTGGCAGACCTGGTCGATCCCGCCTACGGGGGACTGACCGTGGTGCAGGACCCGGCCTCCAGCAGCACCGGCCTTGCCTTCATGCTCGCCACCATCAGTCACTTCGGGCAGGACGCGTGGCTGGACTGGTGGGCGGCGTTGCGTGACAACGGGCTGCAGGTCACCAGCGGCTGGACCGAGGCCTACTACACCTCCTTCACCCGCTACGGCGGTGACCGGCCCATAGTGCTGTCCTACGCCAGCAGCCCGGCGGCCGAGGTCATGTTCGCAGCGGAGCCGCTGGATTCCGCACCGACAGCCAACCTGCTGTGCGCTGGCTGCGTCTACCGGCAGGTGGAGGCAGCGGGCGTGCTGGCCGGCGCGGACAACGTCGCCGGCGCCCGCGCCTTCATCGACTTCCTGCTCTCACCCGCTGTGCAGGCGGCCATACCTGAGGCCATGTTCGTGTACCCGGTGGTGGAAGCGACGCCGCTTCCAGCAGCCTTCCACGAGTTCGCGGAAGTGCCTGCTGACAGCGGAGTCAACCTTCCGGCTGACCTGATCGGGGACAACCAGGCACAGTGGCTGCTGGACTGGACCCGGGTGGTGCTGCAGGGCCGGGCCCCGGCCGACCTGCGCTGAGGCGTCAGTCGGCCGGGACGGGGCTGACCGGTTCCGCCTGCCACAGCTCGCGGAAGGCGCTGCTGCTCTTCTGAAGCTCGGTCATGCTGCCGCGCGCGCTGATCCGGCCGCCCTCCATGACCAGGATCTGGTCAGCACGCTCGAGCGCCGGCCTGCGGTGCGACACGACGAGGCAGGTGGCTCCGCCTGCCTCGTCGATGCCGCGCCACAGCTGGGATTCTGTCTCCACGTCCAGCGCGCTGGACAGGTCGTCAAACACCAGCAGTTCGGCGTCCCGCAGGAACA
>CAZBBU010000093.1:0-6228 GCA_964489965.1 uncultured bacterium | reverse complement strand
GTCTTGTCGGCGTTGCCGCCGGCGGCCATGACGAAGGCGGTGCCTCCGATGATCACGTCCCCCCCGTTGATGCCACTGACGACTGTCAGTGTCATCAGGCCCAGCCCGGCGAGCGCCAGGCCGGCCGCGATCCACACCCTGGCGGGCAGCCAGCTTCGCTTCAGGAGCCCGGTGAGCATCGGCACCAGCACCACGCTGAGCGCGGTGATGAACGCCGCCTTGGAGGCGGAGGTGTAGAGCAGCCCCACGGTCTGGCTTCCGTAGGACAAGAACATGACCACTCCCAGGATCAGGCCCCAGCGCCACAGACCGGGCGTGGGCCGCACCCAGACCAGAGCCAGCGCTGCCGCGCTGAAACGCAAGGCCAGGAACAGCGAGGCCGGCACCAGTTCCAGCGATTCCTTGATCACCGCGAACGTGGTGCCCCAGATGAGGGTCACGAGCAGCAGCAGGCCTACGCCCACGGCGCGGTTCACGCCTGTCTAAACCTGTTCCAGGTAGGTGTAGCCCACCAGCTCGTTGTCATACAGCGCCAGCATCTCGCTGGCCTCGCTCTCGGTCAGGCGGTTGCCGCCGGTGGCCTCGGCGATGGTCTCCTCCAGCCAGGTGTGCAGCTGCGGCGCCTCGTAACCCATGTTCTCGATCACCCTGCGGGCCTTCTGGCCGTTCACGAACAGCTCCAGCTTCCAGCCACCGGCGTCATCCACCCGGATGTGAGCCTCGTTGACCCGCCCGAACAGGTTGTGGGCCATGCCGAGCGTGTCCTGGTAGGCGCCGGTCAGGAAGATCCCCAGGTAGTAGGGCTCACCGGGCCGCAGGTCGTGCAGAGGCAGCGTGGACTTGATGTCACGGAGGTCGATGAACTTGTCAATCCTGCCGTCGGAATCGCAGGTTATGTCAACCAGGGTGGTGTCGCGCAGCGGCTCCTCGTTAAGGCGGCTGAGCGGCGCGATGGGGAACAGCGACTGGATCGCCCAGTTGTCAGGCAGGCTCTGGAAGAGGCTGAAGTTGCAGATGTACTGGTCCGCAAGCTGTTGCGGCAACGCCTCGAACTCGTCAGGCACGTAATCCAGGCTGCGGATCACCTTCTCCACCCGCTTCAGGATCTCGTAGTAGGCGTTCTCGATGTGCGCACGCTCAAGGATCGTCAGGTAGCCGAGTTCGAAGAGGCTGTGCATGGTCTCCTTGTTGGAAACCGCCTCGTTGTACACCTCGCGGTAGGTCTTCAGGGTGATGCCGTCCTTGAGGTTCCACATGTCCTGCACCAGCGTGTGAATCTCACCCTCGAGCGCCGGGAGGCTGACCTTGTGGCGGGTGGGACCCACCGCGTCGATCACCGGGATGACCGCCACGGAATGATGTGCCGTGAGTGCCCTGCCGCTCTCGGTGACCAGGATCGGATGCGGGGCGTCATTGCCGTCGCAAACCTCCTGCACGGTGTACACCACGGTATCCGCGTACTCCTGCAGACCGTAGTTGCCCGAGGCGTAGAAGGTCGTCTTGGAACCGTCGTAATCAACGGCCAGGCCGCCACCAACGTTCAGGTACCTGAGGCCTGCGCCCATGTCCTGCAGGTCCACGTATGCCTGGCTGGCCTCCCGCACCGCCACCCTGATGCGCCGGATGTCAGTCAGCTGGCTGCCAACGTGGCAGTGCAGCATGACCAGCGCGTCCGACAGGCCTTCGGCCCGCAGCCTCAGAGCCACGTCCACCAGCTCCGCCGCGGTAAGGCCAAACTTGGCGTCATCGCCACCCGATTCTTCCCACTTGCCGGCACCGCGCGCGTGCAGCTTGAAGCGGGCGCCGATGGCAGGCTTGATGCCCATCTCACGGCTGACGCGCAGTACCCGCTCCAGCTCGGAGTACTTCTCCAGCGTGATGATCACGTTCTTGCCGATCTTGCGGCCCCACAGCGCCAGGCGCACGAAGTCATCGTCCTTGAAGCCGTTGCACTGGATCAGCGCCTCAGGATGGATGTCCTGTACCAGAATCAGGGCCAGCTCGGCTTTTGAGCCGGCTTCCAGGCCGGTGCGGTAGCGGGCGCCGTACTCGGCGATGGTTTCCACGACCATGCGCCGCTGATTGACCTTGATGGGGTAAACGCCCTGGTAACCGTTCCTGTAGCCTGCCTCGGCTATGGCGTTGGCGAACACTCCGTTGAGGCGGTCCAGCCGGTCCTCGATTATCTGGGGGAAGCGCAACAGCAGGGGCAGGTTGTGCCCCATTCCGCTCAGGGTATCCACGATGTCCTGCAGGGCAATGTTGGAACCCAGCGTCACCTCGAGCTTGCCTGAGTCGGCAGCCCGGAAGAAGCCGTTGCTCCAGTTGCTGATACCGTAGATCTCATCGGCGTCAGCGCTCGTGAAGTTCACACGTGGAATCTGATTGGACAACCCGGGCCCACTTTCCCCGCCCCGCTTCCGGGACGGACCGACCGGACAGCCTCTGCCCGGCAACTCAAGAAAATTCAGTCCGGACGTGCCCTGGAGAAACACCAGAACACTCCGGACAAACCCGGTCAATGTAGCATAGTATGGCGCCGCAGCAGCGTCCGCATCGCAACAGTCGGCGGTGGCCAGGAACAACCGGCCCCGCCCTTCCGCTGACAGGAGGCGGTTTTGAACTCCACACACACATCCCCGGCCAGCCAGGGCTTCCGCATGCCACCCGAATGGGACGAGCACAAGGCAACCTGGACCTCCTGGCCATTCGATGACGACCTCTGGGAAGGCCAGCTTGAGGTGGCCCGCCGGGACATGGCCGGCCTGACAGAGGTGATCGCCCGCTTCGAGCCGGTGATGCTCAACGTTCGCGACGAAGAAACCGAGGCCGATGCGCGCCGCCGCCTGACCGGGCTCGGCGCCAGGCTGGACCGCATCACCTTCAACCGCCTGGACCTCAACGACGTGTGGTTCCGTGACAACGGGCCGCTGTTCGTTCGCAACGCCGCCGGCCAGGTGGCCATGACCGACTGGGTATTCAACGCCTGGGGCGGCAAGTACGAACCCTGGGACCTCGACGACCGCGCACCGCAGGCTCTCGCCGGGCAGCTGGGCATGAAGCGCTTCGCCGTGCCCTACGTGATGGAGGGCGGCGCGCTGGAGATAAACGGCGATGGCGTGTGCCTGACCACCCGTTCCTGCCTCCTGTCACTGGAACGCAACCCCGATCTCGACGAGCCGGCCATCGAGAAGCTCCTGGCGGACAACCTGGGCGTGAGCCACACGGTGTGGCTGGAGTCCGGGCTGGAGGGTGACCATACTGACGGCCACATCGACACCATCACCCGCTGGGTCGACGACCGGACTATCGTCACCTGCACCGAGGAGGACCCAGCTGACCCCAACTCACAGACGATGAAGCTGAACCTGGAGCGGCTGCAGACCCTGCGGGACCCCGAGGGCCGGCCTTACCGGGTGGTGGAACTGCCGCTGCCGCAGCGGCGCATGGAGCTGAACGGCGTACGCCTGCCCCTGACCTACGCGAACTTCTACATCGGCAACGGCTTCGTGGTGGTACCCACTTACCAGGACGCCAACGACGCCCAGGCGCTGGAGATACTGCGGCAACTGTTCCCGGGCCGGCAGGTAATAGGCTCGAACGCCACCGGCCTAATCACAGGCGGCGGGGCGTTCCACTGCGTCACCCAGCAGCAGCCGACAGGAACCATATTCGGAGGTGAGAGATGAACGCCAGAGGCGCGAGCCTGGCTGTGCTGCAGATGCACTGCACCGACAGCCTTACTGACAACGTGGAGCGGGCCGAACGCCTGGTGCGCGAGGCTGCCGCCAAAGGCGCGCAAATAATCCTGCTGCCGGAACTGTTCGAAAGCCTGTACTTCCCGCAGCTGGAACGCGAGGAACTGTTCGCCCTGGCGCACGACGTGAGTGATCACCCGTTCCTGGACAGGTTCCAGTCACTGGCCCAGGAACTGGGCGTGGTCCTGCCGGTCTCGTTCTTCGAACGGGCAGGCCAGGCCTACTTCAACAGCCTGATGATGTTCGATGCCGACGGCAGCAGCCTGGGCACCTACCGCAAGAGCCACATCCCGGACGGGCCCTCTTACGAGGAGAAGTACTACTTCAACGTGGGTGACACGGGCTTCATCACCTGGAACACCCGCTTCGGCCACATCGGAGTGGGCATCTGCTGGGACCAGTGGTTCCCGGAAGCGGCCCGCATCATGGCGCTCAAGGGCGCTGACCTGCTGCTCTACCCCACCGCGATCGGTTCCGAACCCGCCGAGGCGGGAGCGATCGACACGCAGTCGATGTGGCGCCGCGCCATGGTCGGTCACGCCGTAGCCAACATCGCCTACGTGGGAGCCGCCAACCGCTTCGGACCCGAGGGTGACATGCAGTTCTACGGCAGCTCCTTCATCAGTGACCCGCGCGGCGAACTGCTTGCCGATGCCGGCCGCGAGGGCGAGCTGGTGCTGACCGCCGACCTGGATTACGCCTGGGCCCGGCAGTTCCGTGCCGGCTGGGGCTTCTTCCGGGACCGCCGGCCCGAACTCTACGGCCCGCTGCTCACCCTGGACGGCCGCGAGCGCAAGGACTGAAACAGGTTCAGCGAGGCTGGGTGCGGTTCTGCTCCACGCGTGAGGCGCGGTCCGCGAAGTCACGGGCAAAGTGTTTCATCTCAGCGCTGATCGCCTGATTCATGGTGGCCTTCTCGTAAGTGTCCGCCAGCGACACGAGCGTCTGGAACACGAAGTCGTTCATGTCGTCAATGGTCATGTCATGGGTCCACAGGTCGATGCGCAGTGAACTCCGCGCCACATGGTCCCACAGTGCCAGGATCATCCCCTTGGCCTCGTGCTGTCCCGGCTGCTGGGAGTCTTCCGCCTCCCAGCGGATCCGCTGAACCGCGTCTTCGGTCTGGTCAACTGACAGCTTGATGGTCGACGTCTTCATGGGGCCATCGTATGCCGGAAACGCCAGCGTTTCCGTGCTGCAGCAATTTGGTGGGCAGATACAGTGCCAGCCGCAGCAATCCCGCATCATTGGCCGCAAGGCCCAGGAGGGCCGGAGGAGATAATCACGTGTTGGAAACCATTGCAATTATCCTGCTGGTACTGTGGTTGCTGGGCCTGATTACCAATTACACGCTCGGCGGCTTCATCTACATACTGCTGGTGGTCGCAGTAGTCCTGTTCCTGGTCCGGCTGTTCCGTGGCCGCGGCGTCGCCTGATCACCTCCCCGGAAGAACTGCTTCCAAGGCACTGAAGGGCTCCCGCCGGCGGGAGCCCTTCGCCCTCCCGGGCAAGGCCGCGCGCGCCGCATGCGATAGACTGGCGCCATGAGCGAGCTAGACCTGGTGAAACTGGCGGAGAACCCCGACCCCAGGGCGCCCTGCCTGCTGCTGCTCGACACCTCGGCCTCCATGGGCGGAGAGCCCATCCGGGCGCTCAATGAGGGCTTGCAGGTATTCAAGCAGGACCTGATGACTGACGAACTGGCCCGGCGCCGTGTCGAAATCGCCGTACTCACCTTCGGTGCCGGCGGCGTGCGCGAGGTCCAGAACTTCGTGACCGTGGACCAGTGGCAGCCGCAGCAGCTTGGCGCGGGCGGCTCGACCCCCATGGGCGAGGCCATAAGGCGTGGCCTCGAGCTGCTCCGTGAACGCAAGGACATGTACCGCGAGGCCGGCCTGCAGTACTTCCGGCCCTGGGTCTTCCTGATCAGCGACGGTGAACCCACCGACCAGTTTGACGAGGCCGCACGCCTGGCCCGCCAGGAGGACGCCGTGCACGGCCTCTCCTTCTTCGTGGTGGGGGTCGAGCGCGCCAACATGGACAAGCTTGCTGAGATCGCCCCGCCCGGTCGGCCGCCCCTCAAACTCAAAGGCCTGCAGTTCGCAGAACTGTTCCTCTGGCTGTCACAGAGCCAACAGCGCGTTTCGCACTCGCGGGTGGGTGACCAGCTGGCCCTTCCACCCGTCGGTTGGTCCGAAGTCGCCAGCTGAAGCTGGCCGGACCGTGCCTGGCCTCAACAGCAGGAAGCGTCACGACTGGCGCGTGTTGGGCGCGAGCGTAATCGGCCAGGCCCACAGCGCGCGCGGCATGCCCAATCAGGACGCCCTGGCCACCGCCAGCGGGCCTGGCGGCAGCCTGCTGCTGGCCGTGGCTGACGGAGCAGGCTCGGCACCGCTGTCGGGCCAGGGTGCGCTTCTGGCCTGCCAGACGGCCGTTGCTGCACTGGCTGCACTGGACCTTGAGGAGCCCG
>CAZBBU010000092.1:0-6238 GCA_964489965.1 uncultured bacterium | reverse complement strand
CACAGCGTCTGCAGCTTCCATCGCGGCGTCACTGCCGATGCCGCCCATCGCGAAACCGACATCCGCAGTGGCAAGCGCAGGCGCGTCGTTGATGCCGTCGCCCAGATAGGCCACCTTGTGCTCCTGGCGCAGTCCGTTCAGGATGCGTTGCTTGTCCTCAGGCAGAAGCCCTGCGTGCACGTCCCGCGCATCCAGCCCGAGCTGACCGGCCAGCTGTCTCGCCACCGGTTCGGCGTCACCGGTAAGCATCACCAGCCGGGTCACACCTGCATCCTTCAGCCCGCGGACGAACTCCCGGGCCTCAGGGCGCAACTGGTCGGCCATCCCGATAAGGCCCAGAACCCGGTCATCCTGTCCGACGATGACCGCGGTCATGCCCTGTTCCTGCAGCCCCCTCAGCATTCCGGCGACATCGTCCGGCAAGATGATCCCCCGTAAACTTGGCACCCGTTCGTTTCCGGCCCAGTAGGTGCTGCCGCCAAGGCTGGCAGACAGGCCGCTGCCGGGCAGGGCACTTACGTCGGTGAACGGCAGCGGTTCGATGTTCCGTTCCGCACCGTACTGCACGATGCCCAGCGCCAGGGGATGCTCGGAGCGGGCCTCCAGACCGGTGGCAACCTGCAACAGGGCTTCTTCGCTGCCCTTAAGCGTCAGCACCTGCTGGACGGCCGGCTTGCCGCTGGTCAGCGTACCGGTCTTGTCGAACGCCACAGCGGTGACGGAACCGAGGTCCTCGAGGCCGGCCGCTCCCTTGAACAGCAGCCCGCTCCGGGCGCTCGCGGCGATGGCCGACAGGGTGGCTGCCGGCACGCTGATCACGATGGCGCAGGGACTGGCTACCACCAGCAGTGTCGCTGCCCGGTACATGGCGTCCGTCCAGGACATGCCGCTGAGCCAGAAGACCAGGAGCGCCGCGGCACTGCCGGCGAGTACTGCGATGGCGTACCGCTGGCCGAACCAGTCACCGAATCGCTGGCTGGGTGACTTCTGTTCCTGCGCCTCAGTCACCAGCCGGATCATGCGCGCCAGCGTCGTGTCACCGCTGTGCCGGTCAGTGCGGATCACCAGTGCACCGGTCGTGTTCATGGTTCCAGCCAGAACTTCCGAGCCGGGCGACTTGTCAACCGGTAGCGATTCGCCTGTCATGCTGGATTCATCGATGCTGCTGAAGCCCTCGAGCAGCGTGCCGTCCACGGGAATCCTCTCACCGGGCCGGACCAGCACGGTGTCACCCGGCTGCAGCAGGGCGGTGGCCACGGTCTGCTCCCGACCGTCGATCAGCAGCGTCGCCTCGTCCGGCCGCAGCTCCAGCAAGGCGGTCACCGCCCCCTTGGTCCGGTTCATGGCCAGGTCCTCGAGTACACCCGCCAGGTTGAACAGGACGAGCAGGAAGGCGCCGTCGCGGGCTTCGCCGACCGCTGCGGCGGCAAGGGCGGCGGTCACCATCAGGAGATCGATGTCCAGCTGTCCCTGGCGCAGTTCCCGCAGGGCAGTGAGGCCCGGCCTTACTGCGCCCGCCAGGTACGCGATCAGCAATGCGGCGCCGATTAGGGGTTGTCCTGCGCCACTGGCCTGCAGGATGACCGCCACTGCCAGCCCGAGCGCGGTGATTATGGTCAGCGCTCCGGCGAACCACAGGTCGCGCACCTCAGGATCGGTTCGCCCGGCGGGTCTGGCATCTGTGCTGGCGGCATCCAACATGCTCCCAGTCTAACTCGGAATGATTCCGATAAATGTCCCTGCTGTCCCCGCAACACGTTCAGCCGGGACCTGCCCCTTCAAGTGATGGATAATGCAGCCATGGCTGAGATCGAGTTCCCGATTGACGTGAGCGGTTACGTACCGCTGAAACTGGATGTAAACGCCCCTGAGCTGACTGAAGAACAGTTCACTCAGTGGCTGAAGAACGTGGAGATCATGCGTGACGTGATCGTGTTCTTCACCGCCATCTCCGCCGGCCGCGGCCTGGCGGGCCACACCGGTGGCGCTCTGGACGTGGTGCCCGAGGCACTCCTGGTTGACGGTTTCATCCGCGGCGGCGCGCCCATCTACCCCTACGTCCTGGATGAGGCCGGCCACCGCGTGGCCCTGCAGTACGCCCTGAGCGCCTTCAATGGCCACATCGGGTTCAGCGACCTGATGGATTACCGCATGGCCGGCAAGGGTCTCTACGGGCATCCGGAGATCGATCCCGAGCGGGGCATCGGCTTCGCCTCCGGCCGCCTGGGGCACATCTGGCCGTTCGCCAACGGCATCGCCATGGCCCACCCGCATCTGAGCGTGGTGGTACTGGGCAGCGACGGCGCCCAGATGGAGGGCAACGACGCCGAGGCGGCCCGCCTGGCCGTGGCCCGGCGCCTGAACGTCAAGCTGCTGATTGATGACAACAACGTGACCATAGCCGGCCATCCGGACGAGTACCTGCCGGGCTTCGACGTGGCCCAGACCCTGTCCGGACACGGCCTGGCAGTGAACAGCGGCCAGGGCGAGGACTTCCGGGAGCTGTACTCACGCGTGCAGAACGCGCTGAGCACGCCCGGGCCCTTCGCGGTCGTCAACAGGCGGGTCATGGCACCAGGCGTGCAGGGCATCGAGGGTGAGACCGCGGGACATGACGCGATACCGGTGAAGTTCGCGGTGCCGTACCTGCGCGAGCGGGGACACGAGGCCGCCGCGGCGCACCTGGAGGGCGTGCAGAAGCTCAGCTGGGAGACCGAGTACCTGGGCAGCAGCGATGACGTGGGCAGTAACCGCAAGAAGTTCGGTGCGGTGGTTTCCGACATACTGGACGAACTCCCCCAGGCAGAGCGCGCCAGGCGTGTAATGGTCATCGACAGTGACCTGGCGGGCTCCACCGGCCTGAACACCATCGCCGACCGCCACCCGGAAGTGTTCGTTGCCGGCGGCGTGATGGAACGCGGCAACTTCTCCGCCGCGGCCGGTTTCGGCGCCGGCGAGGGCCGTCAGGGCGTGTTCAGCACCTTCTCCGCCTTCCTGGAGATGGTTGTCAGTGAACTGACCATGGCGAGGCTGAATGACGCCAACGTGCTGTGCCACTTCTCGCACGCCGGCGTCGACGCCATCGCGGACAACACCAGCCATTTCGGCATCAACGTGATGTTCGCCGACAACGGCGTGCAGGAACAGGGCGTCACCCCGCTCTACTTCCCTGCTGACTCGCTCCAGTTCGAACAGATCCTCAGGCACATCTTCTGGCAGAACGGACCGCGCTTCATCTTCAGCACCCGGTCCGAGGTGCCGTACATCCAGAAGCCTGACGGCGCCAGGTTCTTCGATGCGGCCTCCGGCTACGAGTTCCAGCCGGGTCGCGACGAGGTGATACGCGACGGCAGTGAAGGCTGGGTAGTTTCGTTCGGTGACATGCTGTTCCGCGCGCTCGACGCGGTGGACCGGCTGCGCGAGCGCGGCATCAACGTGGGCCTGATCAACAAGCCACTGCTGAACGTGCCTGACGAGGAGATGCTGCAGCGCATCGGCCAGTCGAAGTTCGTGCTGGTAGCGGAAAGCCTCAACGCCAGCACCGGACTCGGCAGCCGCTTCGGCACCTGGCTGCTGGAACGCGGCCTCAAGCCGCACTACGCGCACATTGGTGTGCGCAAGGTCGGCGACGGCGGCACCTTCGAACAGATCGCCCACCAGGGGCTGGAAGCCAGCGACATACTGAAGAAGCTTGAACAGCTGCTGGGCTAGGGCTCGCTTCTCATTTTTTCGTTGCTAGAATCTGGACCAGTGCAGTTGCCGCTGGCACGGGGAGAATCAGACCAATAAGCCGCGGCAACCAGGAGGCATAAAGTGATGAAAGCAAGAACCGCAATCTGGCGTACAGGCCTGGCGCTATTGGCCGGTGGGATGCTGTTTCCGGCCCTGGCCAACCCCTCGCTGCTGCCGGCTGACACCGTGTTCGCACTCGGCCTGTCCGGTATCGACCAGCACATGGAGAAGTTCCAGCCGCTCGCCGATGAATGGAACCGTCTTGGCCTGACCGAATCACTCGGAACGCTGTTCGCCAGCACCAGCGATGAGCTCGACGAAATTCCGGCTGAGCTGGAGGAGTACCAGGACGTGGACCCCCTGGAACTGCTGGGCCGTTCCGCCTGGCTTGGCGTGTCGCTGAGCGCCGGCAACCCGATCCCCACGGTCACCGTGCTCCTGGAGCCGACGGGCGCTGCCCTGGCCACCGTGCGTGACTCGCTCGCCTCACTCGAGAGCGAGCCGGAGACCACCAGTCTCACCGAGGGTGAGTTCACCTTCCTTGTCGTGAACGTTGAGGAGGAAGCGACCGAAGGCTTCGTCAGCTCCGTGGCTGTGGGCCTGGCGGGCGACCGCTTCGTGTTCAGCAGCAACCCTGATGCGCTCCGTGGCGTGCTGCGCCGCCTGGCCGGTTCGGACGAGCCGTCCCTGGCCGGCGCCAGCGGCTTCGCCAGCGCGGCCGAGCTGACGGACGGCAACCTGTTCAGTTTCATCGATATGCCGTCAGTGGTGCGGACCGCCAGCACCTTCGCCAGCCCCTTCGCAGCCGAGTTCGGCGTTTCGGCGCTGCTTGACGAGGCAGTCAGTGCACTCTCGACCGTCGGCGTCATCGCCAGCAGCACCACCTTCACGGCAGACGGAATGAGCAGCAACAGCCTGCAGGTCGTCGGTGACAGCAGCGCGACCGTGCGCAACCTGCTTCTGAACCGCGAGGCCGCCAGCCGTGACGCGCTGGGCTTCGTGTCCGAAGGCGCCCTGGGCGTCGCCAGCGGCTTCAGCAACCCGACCGGCTGGTGGGACTACCTCAACACTCTGCTGGCCAAGTACCCGGAACTGGGCATCGGCAGCCTCGATGAACTGTTCCTGGCCTTCGGCGGCATCGACATCCGCGCCGGCTTCTTCAACTGGGTCGGTTCGGAGATGACCACTGTCACCACGGGCCTCACCACTGCGGCAGCCCCGGGTGTGGCCAGCGAGAACCTGCTGGGCCAGAACCTCTACATCCTGCGCACCAGCGCCGACGCTGACGCGCAGGCCGGCCTGGACAACATCGTGAACACCGTGAGCATGCTGATCAGCTCGTTCACCAGCCTTGACGGCAGCAGCGCCGCCCCGGCCGAGCTCGGCACCACCGAGCTTGTCGAGGGCGTAAGCGTGCGCACCCTGGACGTCACTGACGGCGTCACGCTGTCCTACGCTGTCACCGACGGCTTCGTGCTGGTGGCGACTGACGGCACCTCCGTGGCCGAGGCGCTGCAGGCGCGTGCCGCCGGCGGCAGCCCGTCAGAAACCATCGCCCGCATGCTGGAGCAGGTTCCTGCCGGAGCCGTCAGCTACTCCGTGGCCGACACCGGCGCCAGCCTGAGGGGCCTGGCCGGCCAGGTCTCCGCGCAGATCGAGACAGTGGCTGGCCTGTCCGGCGAGGGCGTGGACTTTGAGGCGCTCGACGCGGCCAGCAACGGACTTGAGGAGTTCCTGAACTTCGTGGCCGATCGCACCGGCGGCAGCTGGTCCCATACCCAGATCAGCGACGGCGTGATCCGCAGCCAGGGCTTCTCGGAAGTCGACTGGTAAGCCCCGGACCCAATCTCTGCCGTTCAGTCTGGCGGGAGCTCCTGAGTGAGTTCCCGCCAGACTTTCGCTGTAGCCTGGCGCAGCTCTTCTTCGGTTCCTGAGTTGTCGATCAGGTGATCGGCCAGTTCCATCTTGCGTTCCAGGGGCCACTGGCTGGAATCGCGCCTGAGGAACTCCTCCCTGGTCAGGCCGCTGCGTCGCTGCACGCGCCCCAGTCGTGTCTCCAGCGGTGCGTGCACCACCACCAGGCGGTCGAAGCCGGCCTGCAGGCCACCTTCGAACAGCAGCGGAATGTCCTGGACCACCACGCTCGCACCGGCGCGGGCGAACTCCTCCTGCAGGCGGGCGGCCTCGCTGCGCACCCAGGGGTGCACGATGGCGTTCAGCTTCGCGAGCTCCCCGGCGTCGCCGAACACCCTGGCTGCCAGGGCCGCGCGGTCCAGCTCTCCGTCCTGCACGACTTCCTGGCCGAACTGCTGCCGGATCTGAGCAAGCACATCTGCATCCGCGGTCGCTTCCCGCGCCAGGTGGTCCGCGTCGATGACGGCGGCGCCCAGCGACGAGAACAGCCGCGCCACGCTGGATTTACCGGAGCCGATGTTGCCCGTGAGTCCCACTTTGAGCATGGCGCCACGGTAGCAGTTTGCAGGCCCGGGAAGCATGTTGCCGCCGT
>CAZBBU010000091.1:0-6277 GCA_964489965.1 uncultured bacterium | reverse complement strand
CGGCACGCCCATCTTGCCGATGTCGTGCAGCAGTGCGCCCCGCCGCAGATGCACGATCCGTTCCTCGCTGGCACCCATCCTGCGGGCGAGCGCCACGGTCAGCTCGGCCACGCGCCGGCTGTGACCCTCGGTTTCCTCGTCTCGCAAGTCCAGTGCCCGTGACCAACCCTCGATGGTGGTGTTGTACGCCTGGGTGAGCTCCAGGTTGCTCTGCTCCAGGTTCTCGAGCATGCGCGCGTGATTCAGAACCAGTGCCGCCTGCGTTGCAAGGGCGTCCATGAAGTCGGACCAGTCGTTGCTGGGCCGGAAATCCTCACGGTGGAAGATCTCCAGCACGCCTTCCAGTTCGTCATTGGCCAGCAGCGGCACTGCCACGTAGAACTCGAAGCCCTCGCCCTTTATCAGTGGGGCCCGCACGTACTCTTCGTCGATCCTCTGGCTGCCATGCAGCCACCGGTTGCGGCGTGAGATCGCGACGCCGCCTGCGACGCCCGCGCCCAGTTCAAGCTCGGCACCGGCCAGGCCGGTGCCCCGGAAACCGAGGCCCGCCTGCCAGCGCAGCCTGTTACTCGTGCGGTCAAAGCGGAGGAGGCCTGCAGCGTCCACTTTCAGCCGTTCACTTACCTGCCGCAGGAGCACGTCTATGATCTCTGCGGTATCCAGGCCGCGGGTGATCGCCGAGTCGATGTGCCGCAGTGCAGTGAGTCGTTCAACGCGGTCGTGCAGTTGCAGGTAGAGGCGTTCGACCTTGAGCCGGGCGTCTGTCACCTCGCTCAGGTCAAAGCCGAGTGCCAGCAGGTAAGGGTCCCTGCGCATGCTGAAACGGGAAGCCCGGAAGAAGTAGGGGGCGGTGCTGCCGTCGACCTGCCTCATGGTGAGGGTGGCGCCGGCGGAGCCTTCCAGGTCGGCCTGGCGCAGGCTGTCACGCAGGAGACCGTGGTCGCCTGGTTCAACGAAGTCGCTGAGTTGCTGGCTGACTACGGTCTCACGGTCGAAACCGAGCCTGTCCTGGATGTTGGAATTGCCGCGCACGATGCGTCCACTGCTGTCCATCACAAAGAACACGCCGGGAAGGCTGTCGATGATCGTCTCGGAGAAGTTGCGCTCGTCCGCCAGCTCGGATTCCACCTGTTGGCGTACCGTGATCTCGCCTTCCAGCGAGCGGGCGTAACTGGTGGCCCGTGCCAGGGCGGCAGAAGTCGACTGACCGAACCGGTCAACGATCACGTAGAGGATGGCATAGGGGATCACGAACTCGGTGGCAAGCAGCCAGGTGCTGCTGTTCAGAGGACCGCTGGCCGTGCCGGCCAGTTCGAAGTACTGCAGGATGAGCGCCATCAGTACTGCCAGAATCGTGCCGACGGCGGTGAAGAACAGGCGCAGCCGGTCCAGGACCAGGCCGGCCAGGGCCAGCGGCAGGAAGTAGAGCATGAGGCTGGTGGAGGCTTCCGAGATGCCGAAACGCCAGATGGGAATGGTGGCTGACACGAACAGGCAGGCGTTGGCCAGACCCACAGCAAGTTGCAGCTGACCACGTCGCACGAGCCACAGTCCGCCGGCCACGAACAGTGCCAGGAAGGCTGTGGGCCAGATGGGTTGTGCCGAGCCCAGGAGACTGCGGTTGGCCACCAGCAGGGCGAGTGCCACCAGCATGATCGCCCAGAGGAGCCCCGCCACCAGGCGGCTTCTCTCTGGTCCTGCCTGGTCAAGCGGGAGGCCTCGCGCGGGTCTCATGCCGGATGATAAGCCAACGCTGTCAGATGAGACGGTGCGATTTGCACGTTCCACAATTCAGCTGTACTGGGCGCGGTGCAGGCTGCTGTATATGCCCGGCTGCGCCAGCAGTTCCTCATGCGCTCCCTGCTCGGCTATGCCGCTGCCGTCCACCACCACGATCCTGTCGGCGTCCCGGATGGTGGCAAGCCGGTGGGCTATGACCAGAGTGGTCCGGCCCTGGGCCAGCTCCACGAGCGACTGCTGGATGGCACGTTCGGTTTCCGTGTCCAGCGCCGAGGTGGCCTCGTCCAGGATCAGGATCGGCGGGTTCTTCAGGAACATGCGGGCGATCGACAGCCGTTGCTTCTGCCCGCCGGAAAGGCGCACGCCACGCTCACCGATGACGGTGTCCAGACCGTCGGGCAGTCGGCTGATCATCTCCTCAAGCCTGGCGCGCCGGGCGGCGTTCAGGATGGCGTCTTCGCTGGCATCCAGGTCGCCGTAGGCGATGTTCTCCCGGATGGTGCCGGCGAACAGGAACACGTCCTGCTGCACCACGCCGATCTGTTGTCTCAGTGACTTCAGCGTGAGGTCACGCAGGTCGGTTCCGTCAATGGTGATGCTGCCCTGTTGCGGGTCGTAGAAGCGCGGCAGCAGTGCCACCAGGGTACTCTTGCCGGCGCCACTGGGGCCCACGAATGCCACTGTCTCGCCGGCCCGGATGTCCAGGTTCAGGTTCTGCAGCACGGGCCGTTCCTTGTCGTAGCCGAAGGTTACGTTCCTGAAGCTGATGTCACCCCGCAGTTGGCCGGCGGGCCTGGCGGCCGGGCTGTCAGCCACCTCCGGCCGGGTGTCCAACAGTTCCGTGAAGCGGCGGAAGCCGGCGATGCCCTTGGGGTACGACTCAAGCACCGCGTTCACCTTCTCGATGGGCCTGAAGAAAACGTTGACCAGCAGCAGGAAGCCGACGAACTCGCCGTTGGAAAGTTGCCCGTTCAGCACGAACCAGCTGCCGGCGATCATCACGACCATCTGGGTGACGCGCATGCTCAGGTAACTGTAGGAGACGCTCTTGGCCATGATGTCGTACGCCTGCAGCTTGAAGCGGCGGTACTCGCGGTTCTCACGGGCGAACAGCCGCTTCTCGTGTTCCTCGTTGCCGAACGCCTGCACCACCCGGATGCCACCCACGTTGTCTTCGATACGGGTGTTGAAACGGGCGACGCTGCTGAAAATCTGCCGCCAGGTGGTGGTGAAGGCGCCTCCGTAACGGCTGGTGAGCCAGATGACCAGCGGCAGGATGCAGACGGTGATGGTGGCCAGGGCCGGGTTGGCCAGGTACATGAGCACGAAGGCGCCCAGCAGGGTCATCACTGCGATGAAGGCATCCTCGGGCCCATGGTGGGCCACCTCGCCGATCTCTTCCAGGTCCTTGGTGAGCCGGCCCACCAGCTTGCCGGTCTGTTGACCGTCAAAGTAGCTGAATGACAGGCTCTGGACGTGGTCGAACGCCTCCTGGCGCATGTCCGTTTCGATGTTGATGCCCAGCATGTGGCCCCAGTAGGTGACCACGTAATTGAGCCCGGCGTTGAGCAGGTAGATCCCGAGCAGTGCCGCGGCCGCGAACACGATGACGGGCCAGTCGCCACTCGGCAGCAACCGGTCCACGAACATGGAGACGATCACGGGGAAGGCCAGCTCCATGACACCTGAGATGACTGCGGCACTGAAGTCAAGCCAGAACAGCTTCCTGTAGGGCCGGTAGTAGGAGAAGAATCGCTTCAGCATGGCAGTAACGGGCCTTCGGGAGCCCAAACAGGCATCATACGCCAGCCACGCGGTAGCCTGCCTCCGTCACTTGCCTGCGGACTTCACTGGCGTTGGCGGCAGCCTGGCTGTGGTCGCCATGCAGACAGAGCGAGCGGGCTGCGAAACGCATCTCGCCTCCGTCCAGCGTAGTGAACGACTCACCTCTTGCCATGGCCAGGGCTCGGCTGCCCACCTGCAGCGGATCCTCGAGCACGGCTCCGGGCAGGCTGCGTGGTGCCAGGCTGCCGTCACTCAGGTACGCCCGGTCCGGGAAGCCTTCCGGGACGGGCTGCACCTGCAGGTCAGCGAGTTCCCGGCTCAGTGTCTCGAAGCGTGGGCCGGCGGGAAGGAACAGGGCGATGCCAGGCTGGAACTCAGCCGCCACCTGAGCCACCGCCCGGGCCGCGGCAACGTCGATGGCGATGCGGTTATACAGCGCACCGTGCGCCTTGACGTGAGACAGGCGCACGCCCTGGTCGGCTGCCAGTCCGCCGATCAGGGCCAACTGCTCCGCGACCATAAGCCTGATCTGTGCGGGTGAAAGACCAAGCTCAACCCGGCCGAAACCGGCGCGGTCCGCGTACCCTGGGTGCGCACCGGCCTGCACTCCCAAACCGGTCGCCCGCTGCAGCGCACGGCGCAACAGCGGCACGTCGCCGGCATGGGCGGTGCAGGCCAGGTTGACGCTGCTGACCAGGCTGAACAGTTCCAGGTCGGCTTCCGATTCGGCTGCGTCAGCGTTGAGGTCAACCAGCATGAGGCAGGCCGCCAGACCCGGGGTCAGGCGACGCGGGGCAGCACGTAGAACCGCTCGGCGCTGAACGCTTCGTCCCGGAAAGTGCGGGTCTGTTCGTCAATCTTTGCTTCCGGTACTTCCATGCGCTGGAACAGGAACTGGGTCTGGCTGCGGTGGGCGCGCAGCGCCTCCAGCTTGCGGTCAGCCACGGCGCGGATGTCACTGAACACCTGCGGCTGGCCCAGATCCTCCAGTGTTTCCTTGTTACCCACGGCCACTCCGAGCAACAGCGGCCGTTCGGCTGCGTCAATGGCGGTCACGGCCAGCTCGGTCGCATGACCCAGGGCGTCATGATCAGGATGAACGCCATAACCGGGGTAGAAGGTGATGACCACGCTCGGCCGGAACTCGTCGATCACGTCCCGCACCAGTCCGGCCACGCGTTCCGGGTCTTCGAACTCCACGGTCTTGTCACGCAACCCCAACATGCGGAAGGAGCAACCGAGCTCCTGGCAGGCCTCGCCCAGCTCCACCTCGCGGATGTCACGCAGTGACTCGCGATTGGCGAAGAAGGGTGAGCCCATGCGCCGGCCGCTGTCGCCGTAAGTCCCGCACAGGTACAGAACGGGCTTGCCCGCGTCAGCGAACCTGGCGATGGTGCCGCCGGCGGCGAAAGTCTCGTCATCGGGGTGTGGCAGTACCACCAGCAGCCCCCGGTGTTCGTTCGGGTCCAGTTCGACCATGTCCTTCACGAACTCGGTCAGGTCAGCGGGTTGAGGCTTCCAAGGCATGCAATTTACTCCCGGAACGGTGAGGCTGAAAGGTGGAGGGCTACCGTCAGGTTGCCCTCGGGGTCATGGCCGGCGAGCAGCAGTTCGTCACGCTCGGTCACTTCGAAGTCTGTCAGGCCTTCGGCGTACACCCAACCGCGGTCAAGTTTCAGGCCGACCCGGTAAGGACCGGTGCCGCGCAGCTGGCCGCGCTCGTAGACGATGCTGGCGTTGCGGACGAAGGCGATCACTGGTGGCCGCTTCTCGGGACCGAGCGCCGTGTAAGAACCAGTGGTGGTCTCCAGGTGCAGCCAGACGGGCACGCCGCGGCGCCTGTCAAGTTCCTCCTGCACCTTGCTTTGATCGATCTTCTGCACTTCAACACTCCTTAAACGCCCCTTTACCGGGCGTGAATGACCGGAAAGTCGGGACCAGCCTACAGCTGTTCCGCCCACTCGAGCCACAGTTCACAGTTGTGTCCTGCTGCCGTAGCGATGCTGTTGGGCAACCGGAAATCCAGCAGCTGTCGCTGCCGCCCGTCCCAGGCGGGCCAGGGAGCCATCGCCTCCGCAGTGCCGCCCTTGCTGGTGAACGAGTGCCAGTACGCCCCCATCTGCCGGGCCAGCTCGCTTTCGTCCTCGGTGAAGCCGCCCACGAAGTTGCCGCTGCCGAACACGAAACTCAGTTCCGTGGCGTGGCAGCTGCGGCCACGGCACTGGGTGACCGCATTGTCTAGGTCGAAGCTGGGTTCGTGGCTGAACCGGTACACGAACGATGTCAGTGGCTGGCTGACCGTGGCCATTGCCAGGGCGGGGCAGACGAACACGGAGTCGTTCACCACCGCTGAAAGTGGTTCTCTGCCGTCCCCGCCTTCCTCCAGCGGGTACAGCTCAACAAGCGGCTGTTGTGTACTGCTGCCGTACAGCAGGTCCAGCGCCGAGGAGTACAGGAACCGGTTCAATGGCACGGCGATGGCGTATGCCACGAACAGTCCTTCATCCGCCGTGTAACCGATCAGAAGGGGCTTGCTGCTGCCGTCACGCACGGCAGCCTTCAAGGGCTGTTCCAGCAGCAGCGCATCGTCGATGACCGGCGACCAGGCCAGTACGCCCTGCAGACCGTCCTGCAGAACATTGAGCGTCAGCTGCCAGCCTTGCTGAGCCTCAAGTATCTGCTCGAGTTCCAGATCACGAAGGCAGGCCAGCTGATCGAAACTCAGCAGGCAACCGCTCGACAGAAGAAAGGA